>DATLTC010000008.1 GCA_035533755.1 Gemmatimonadaceae bacterium | reverse complement strand
CTTGGCGCGCCGGGTGAGCGCGCCGAGCGCGCTCCCCGGATCCACCGGCCACCAGAGCACCGCCGCCGTGATCAGCACGAGCAGCCCCGCGATGTCGATCGGCGGCTGCCCGAGCGTGAGGATCTGGAAGACGATCGCGGCGATGCACGTGGCGCTCAACGCCCGCCGCCACAGGCGGCGCCAGAACACCGACGCGAGCGCCATGACGAACAGCGCGAAGGTGACGAACCAGAGCACCACCTGCGCATGGTTCCACAGACGGCCGCGGTCGTGGCCCTCGGCCAGGTCCTTCACGCCCAGCATCATCCGGCGTTCCATGGCAAAGTGCATCGGTTCGAAGATGGCGCGATCGAAGGTCACGCCGAGCAGCGACCGGCCCGGGGCGCCCCGCCCGCGCACCAGCAGGCGCGTGGTGGAGTCGGTGATCGGCCGCACGACGAACGACCAGCTGCCGTCTTCGGGACCGGTGAGCGGCGTGCCCGCCATGTGCGTGCCGAATGCGAGCGCGCGCCCCGGCACGAATTCGCGCAGGGTGGCGAATCCGATGCCGCCGGCCTTGGTGGAGGGATACATCCAGAGCTTGTCGCCCACCGCCCACGATTGCCGGTCGGGACGCAGGCTGTCCACCGTGGGCATCTCGCAGCCCACGAGATTCTCCAGCAGATCGTAGCTGTAGAATCCGCCGCGGTCCTGGCCGATCTGGGCCAGCCAGGGCCATACGCTGGCGACGGGCGCGCGGATGGTGATCGCGCGCGTCTCCTGCGCGGCGGCGCCGGGGACTATCGCATCGCCCGGCAGCGGCATGACCGTCTCGGCGTCGGTGGCGCCCCAGCGCAGATACCAGGGGCGCACGAGGACCGCGAACGCGAGCCCGAGCACCACGAACGCGCCGAGCACCGCGAGGACGCGCACGGCGTTGCCGGCGCGAGACGGCTCGGGAGCGGTCGGGGGCGTCATGCCATGAAGATGGCCGGTTCCACTGGAGGGGGGCGTCGGCGATAGTGCCCACGGCGCGTCAGTGTGGACCCTACGCCCGCTCCCCACGCGCGACGGTCAGGGGTGGCGTGGCGCGGTGGTCAGGACCACGACCCGATCGGGCGTGTCGAGCTCACCGGACGGCATCGTCAGCGTGATCGAGCTGTCGGCCTGGACCACGTCCACGCGTTGGCCCGTGCCGAGCATGGATGCGCTGATCACGCGGCGGTCGAACGACGGGATGGCCAACGCGCGATCGGGCCAATCGAGCACGTGCACGAAGACCGTGTCGCCGCGGTACGTCGTGACGCCCCATGACCGCGGCGAGATCGGGCCGCCGCGCGTATCGTAGATGGACGTGCCGTAGCGCCCCATCCAGTCGCCGATGGCGCGCAAGCGCTCCACCGCCTCGGGCTGGATGGTGCCGTCGGGGCGCGGCCCGATGTTGAGCAACAGATTGGCGTCGCGCCCCGCCGCGCGGACGAGCGTGGCGATCAATTGATTCACCGACTTGAAGTGGTGGTCGGTGATGTTGAATCCCCACGAGTCGTTCATCGTGAGCGACGTCTCGAGCGGCAGCGCGCCGATGGTCGTGGTGTTGAAGCCGGCCGTGTTGGCGCCGGGCAGATCCTGCTCGAAGGTCTGCACGTCCTCGCCGGGCTTGGGCGCCTGGTGATGGTTTGGCACGATCAGCGCCGCGGGCTGGAGCCGGTGGATGAGCGCGTACGTGCGCGGCAGCTGCCAATCGGCGTCCGGCTTGTCCCACATTCCGTCGAACCAGATGCCGCCAATGGGGCCGTAGTTGGTGAGCAGTTCGGTGAGCTGCCGGTCCATGAAATCCAGATAGTGGTTCCAGTTTCCGGAATCCGGGCGCGCGGTGAAGTGACCGGTCTGGCCGCGCGGCCAGTAGTCGGGGTTGTGCCAGTCGAGCTGCGAGTAATAGAAGAACAGCTTGATGCCCTGGCGGTGGCACTCATCGGCCAGCTCCTCGAGCGGGTCGCGGCCGAATCGCGTCCAGTCCACGATGTTGTAGCGCGTGGCCCGGGTGGCGAACATCGAGAACCCGTCGTGGTGCCGCGCCGTGATCGTGATGTACTTCACGCCGGCCGCCTTGGCGAGCGACACCCATTGGTGGGCGTCGAAGTTGACGGGATCGAACGTGGAGGCCAGCCACTCGTACGTCCCCACGGGAATCTTCTGGTTCTCCATCACCCATTCGGCGCGCCCGAGCAGGCTGTACACGCCCCAATGGATGAACAGCCCGAATCGCGCCTCGCGGAACCACTCGCGCGCGGCAAGGCGCACCGCGGGCACCGAATCTTCACGGGCAGGGACGGCGTTCTCCTGCGCGCCGAGCGCCGGCGCGAATGCCACGGCGGCGAGCACGGCGACCAACTCGATTCGCTTTCGCATGGGGAGAGATTGCGCGAAATCCCGCGGGACTGCCAGGGCGACCCTAGACGCCGCGCTCGGCGTGGGCCCTGGCGAAGAGCGCCGCGGGCAGTCCAACACCCAGCAGGTGGATCGCGATCTCGTCGACGACCGTCGGCCACTTCATCGCGGCCGGACCGTGGGCCGAGAGGGGCAGCACCACGAAATACATCACGAACCAGACGGCCAGGCCGTACGCCGGCCCCCATGCCCAGGGCCGTCGGGCGAGAGTCCGCATCCGACGGCTGGCGGCCAGATAGACCAGCGCGATGACGAACGAGATCAAGAAGTGGAGGGCGACGCCCAGGCATTGGACCCAGAATCCGCCGCTGAACGCCGCCCGGCCGAGGAGCCCCGACGCGATGCTCTGGAAGATCAGGCGCGGCGTGGCACCCAGAAATCCGTAGAAGACGAGCGCGTCGGCGATGTCCACGATCCCGATCGTGAGCCAGGCATACACGAGGGCTCGCCCGAACGAGAGTCCCTCACGGCCCTGCGGCCCGCTGTGCGCCATGCTTGCCCCGTTCGCAGTCCCGGTGGATGATCGTGTCGCCGCGCTGGATGAATGCGGTCGCACCCTTCTCCCAGAATACCAGATCGCCGGCGCGGTAGCGCCCGCCGTCGGCCGAGATCGTGTGCGCCATGACCACACTCGTATCGGGCGTCCGGAGCCGCAAGCCGTCGGAGAAGAAGCGAACACTTACCGTATAACCGTCGGCGCAGCGAAAGGTGTACGTGGGCCCAGGGGGCGGAGGCGGCACCGTCGCGCAGGCGGCGAGCGCGAGGCCGGCCGCCCCGATCGCGAGGACGCGGCGACCAGGCATCGTCACGGGAGGGGCCAGTCGAGGAAGCGATCCCGCATATCGGCCGGCGGAACCAAGCATTCGCGGGAAGCGCCGAGCAGCCGGTGCCGATGGCGTGCGACGAAATCATAGGCCCGGTCGCGCACGGGCCGCGGAACGAGCCGGCAGGCCAGGGCCATCCGCCATGCGCCACCGAGGTAGCGCGCCACGCGCAACGCGGCCTCGGACCGCACCATCACGCACTCGGCGGGAGTGTCCGGGGCGTCCACCCACACCACGGAGTCGACGCCGCGGAGTTCCGGATGGCGCGCGATCACCCGGCGCGAGACGGCGCCATCGAGCGTGGCGAACCGCAACGAGTGGCGGCGTTCGTGGCGCAGCAGGAACCGCACCGTACCGCTGCAGAGCCCGCACTGGCCGTCGTACAGCAGGACGCTACTCGACATGCCTAGGCCGCCAGCAACGCCATGCACTCACGATAATACAGCACCTCGCGGCCGTCGGGACCGCCCTGCTCGGCGTTCAGGCGCATGGCCCGGCCCAGATCCTCCACGCGAATCTGATGGAACCGACTGGGGAGGAGCGGCGACACGAGCGGCACGAGCGCCTGCGAGAGGCGATCCTGCAGGCCATAGCGAATCTCGCGCGTGACGAGCAGGCTGGGGCGGAAGATGCTCGTGCGCGCGAGACCGGCGCCGAGCACGGTGGCCTCGGCCACCCCTTTGACGCGCGAGTAGCGCACGTGGGAGCGTTCTTCGGCGCCGAAGGCCGACAGGAGCGACAGATGGTGAACGCCGGCGGCGCGCGCGCCGCGCGCGAACGCGCCCGCGTATTCCACGTCCACGCGCCAGAATTCCTGGGGCGGCACCTTGCGGGGCTGTCCGATGCCCATGGTGCAGAAGGCGGCGTCATGGCCGGCGGCCAGGTCCGCCGTGCGGCGTTCGAGATCCGCGAAGTCGATCACCTCGACGCGGAGCTTTTCCCAGCCTGGCGTCTTGGCGAACATTGTCGTGGCACGCCGGACCAGCACCGTGACGGCGGTGCATCGCGGCGATCCGAGCAGCTCGCGCACCAACGCCGATCCCACGGCGCCGGTGGCTCCGACGACGACCGCCTTATATGGAGGGCCTGGCATACCGGGAAGCTACGCGGATTTGCCCGGCCGAAACACTCGCCCTTGACGAACGGCGGCCGGTGAGCAATTATCTATTACAAAGCTAATAGGAGACCGGTTGAGCGTACATCTCACGCGGCGCGAACTCGACGTGATGTCCGTGCTCTGGCAGCGCGGATCGGCCACGGTGGCCGAGGCACGGGACGGCATCGCCGACGACCTGGCCTACCCCACCGTGCTCACCATGCTGCGCACGCTCGAAGCCAAGGGCCACGTGCGCCACGAACTGGAGGGCAAGGGTTTCCGCTACTACCCCGTGCTCGAGAGCGATGACGCGGGATCGAGCGCCGTGCACCGGCTGCTCGACAAGGTCTATCACGGGTCGCGCGAGTTGCTCATTGCCGGGCTGCTGTCCGACGAATCGATCGACGAGGACGAACTGCTCCGCCTGCGCAAGCTCGTGAACGAGCGGATCAGGGAGGCGAAGAAATGATCGCCGCCTGGATGCTCGAGGCGACCGTGGCCGCCTTGCTGTTCGCGCTCGGCGCGGCGGCGGCGCAGGCGGTGCTGTCGCTGTATCGCGGAGCGCCGGTGCGCTGGGCGTGGGCGGCGGCCATGGCGGCGTCGCTGGCGTTCCCGATGGTGTGGGTCGGGTCCGGCGCCGGTTCCGCCACGGCGCGCGGCTCCGTGCCTCCGGCCGGAGCAACGTTGCCGGCCGCAGGCGGCGCGCTCCCGTTCCACCTGCCGCCGGTGTCTGCGGGCGTCGGGCTGGCGTTGCTCATTGCGTGGGGCGTGGCGTCGGTCGCGTTCGCGCTCGTGCTCTCGCATTCCCTCTGGAGACTGCGCGCCGAACGCAGGGCCTGGCGCACGGGCGTGGCGGGGGGCACCGTGGTGGCGCTGTCCGACACGCTCGGTCCCGCGGCCGTCGGAGTGTTGCGGCCGCGGATCGTGGTGCCGCGCTGGGTGCTGGCGCTGGACGACGACGCGCAGCGCGCCATCGTGGAGCACGAGCGGGAACACCAGCGCGCGCGCGACCCGGCGCTATTGATCGCGGCGCTCGCCGCGGTGGTGGTCTTTCCGTGGAATCTGGGACTCTGGCTGGGCTGGCGCGGGTTGCGGCGCGCCATCGAATTCGATTGCGACGAGCGGGTGCTGTCGGCCGGCCTGGATCGCCCGCAGTACGCGCGGGTCTTGTTGGGGGCGTGGGATCGCGCTCGCACGCCGTGGCTCCCGGCGCCGTCGCTCACGCGCGGGTCGGGACTCGGAGCGCGAGTAGAACACTTGATGCGGCAGACGCCGCGGGGGCGTGGTATGCGAACGATCGTTGGAATCGCGATGGCAGCGGGCCTGGTGCTGGCGGCGTGTGAGACGCCGGCGCCGCAACGCGTGGCGGGCCCGATCACGCCGGTGCCGTCGAAGGCCGAGGCGCGCGCGCCCGGTACCGGTCAACCGCTCGTGTTCGTGGACGGAGTGAAGCAGGCGTCGATGGCCGATGCGCCGGGCGATGCCGCAACTACCGGCAAGGGACAATTGCTGCGGCTGTTCCCCGCCGTCGACGCGATCGCGAGCGTGGAAGTGCTCAAGGGGCCGGCGGCCGCCGCGAAGTACGGCGCCGACGGTCTCAACGGCGTCATCCTGATCACCACCAAGAAAGCCGCAGCCGCGGCGGCGAAGACCGGCGCGGGCCGGTAGTCGCCACCGCGCGCCGGCCATTCCTCACCGCGGCCAGAGCCACCCGAAGGCGCCCGCGGTGAGGCACGCGTAGAACAGTCCGTCGACCGTGGCCTTGATGGTGAGGCTCCACGCCCGCTTGTACCAGATGGACATCTGCCAGAGCGCCACCGAATACGCCAGGAAGGCCGTCGCGCCGGCGAAGCGGAACACCTGCAGGTACGTTGCTCCCGCCGGCAGCGCGCGCCCCGTGATGTACGCCGAGAAGGCGCTCACGATGAGCGCGTAGACGAACCAGAGCACGAGGTTCGAACCCATCCCGCCGGCCCCGTTGGGCATCACGGTCATGACCAACTTGGGCCCGCGGTCCAGCTTCGCCTTGAACGCCTCGGTCTTCATCTCCGCCATGTCCTTGGGCCGCGGGAGCATGTAGTCCCCGGGCTGGAGATTGAACGGCCGGAGCGCATCGAGCAGCTTGTCCTGGTCGGGCAGCGCCGGATAGTCGCCCTTGTGCCACGGCAGCACCATGTGGATGATGGAGCTGACCACGAAGACGATCACCGCCGACAGCACCACGGGAATCCACAGCCCTCGCATGCCTACCATGGGGACCTCCGGTTCGGGGATGAGTCACCTGACGGATGCAGCGCCCCCACAACGTGCGGGCGGCCGGTTCAGCACGTCAAGGCCACGGGGGAGCGCCTGACCAAGGGACATGCGGTGGCGCGCCTGCGCTCCGCGCCGGTGGGCGCCTATCGGGCGTGTCCCGCCCACGCCAGCAGCGCGGCCGCAGTCTCGCAGATGCCGCCAACCCCCACCAACACCAGCCCGGCGACTCCCAGATAGAAGGCGCGATCGTACTCCTGCGTCACGGCGCTCTCGAACCGCCCCTTCAACCGGTCCACCACGGAGTCGAATCTCGCGTCGATCTTGGCCACGACCGCCTGCTCCTGCGTCGAGTATTCACTCTCCGGCATCTCGAACCGGTGCATGGACTCGTCACGGGTCGTGGCCGCGGCTTCCAATCTGCCGGCATGTTGCTGACGCCGGATCAGACGCATGGGTCCTCGCATGACGTCGTACGCAAGCAGCCCGGCCCCGCACGTGGTGAGCGCGGGGCCGGTGACGGCGAAGATGTTGTAGAGCGCCGTCATGCCGCGGGCGCGGGTGGCACGACGCCACCCCGCGTCCGCTCGATCACTTGCCGGCCCCCGCTCGCGTGGCCGCGTTCGCGAAGATCGCCACTTCCACGCGCCGATTGCTGGCGCGCCCCGCGTCGGTGTCGTTGGAGGCCACCGGCTCCATCTCGCCGCGGCCCATGGTGCGGATGCGGCTCGCCTGTACCCCCTGCGAGACCAGAAAGTCCGATGCCGACTGCGCGCGCCGCTCGGACAAGGCCTGATTGTAGTCGGCCGTGCCCGATGCGTCGGTATGCCCGACGATGAGCACGTCGGTATTCGGATACTGGTCGAGGCTCACCGCGAGATTATGCAGATTCGTGGCCGCGTTGGGCAGGATCTGCTCGGAGTTCAGGTCGAAAAGCAGCCCCGACGCGAACGTCACCTGGATGCCCTCGCCCACGCGTACCACCGTCGCGCCGGTCACCGTCTGCTTGATGGCCTTGGCCTGTTGGTCCATCTGATTGCCGATGATGGTGCCGGCGAGCCCGCCCACGACCGCCCCGATGATCGCTCCGCGCGCCGTCGACCCCGTGTTGTTGCCGATCACGGCGCCGATGCCGCCCCCGGCGCCGGCGCCGATGAGCCCGCCACTTCCCTTCTTGTTGAGCATGGCGCAGGCGGACAGGGAGAGTCCGACCGCCACGAGCACGCCGGCGCGTCCCGCACCGTGAAGCGTGGTTGTCCTGCGTGTCTGTTGCATGGGTGTCTCATGGAGAGGGGGAGGCGATGACCTGCCGGCCATCGTGCGTGGGGCCGCAGGGGAAGGCCGCGGTCCTAGCTCTTCCTGGCCGGTACGAGCAGCAGCGCGCCGCCGACGACCACCGCGGCGATGCCAGCCCAGAGCGGAATGGCGACGGTCTGCCGGTCCTGCATGGTCATCGAGAATGGTCCCATCTGCGCCTCGTGCGTGCGTCTGGTATACGTGAAGCCGCCATACGCGAGTCCGAGCGCGCCGCCGACGATGAGCACGATCGCCACGAGCTTGATTGCGTTCATTGTGAAATCTCCATTCGAGGGCTACAGCACCTTCCGACCCTGGATGACGCGCACCAGGATCACGATGATCGCGACGACGAGCAGGATGTGGATCAGCCCGCCCATCGTGTATGCGGTGACCATTCCGAGCAACCAGAGGACGATCAGAATGATCGCCAACGTCATCAACATGGGGTCTTCCTCCGCGCCCGAAGGCGGTGGTAGAGGCGCCGGCGCGCGTACGGCGCGCCGGTGCTATGAATGCTTGCCGCGAGTCTCCGTCGATCCCTGTTTGTCGAGCAGGAGATTGGCCACGATCTGCTTCAGTTTCTGATTCTCGTCCCGGAGCACGCGGACCTCCTGCCATTCGCCCGCGGCGGCGCTGTCGTGCTTCTTGCGCCAGCGGTAGAATGTGGTCTGCGTGATGCCCAGCTTGCGGCAGATCTGCACGGCGGGCGTTCCGGCCCTGACCTGCCGGAGCGCCTGCACGATCTGCTCCTCAGTGAATTTGCTTGGTCGCATCCATCGATCCTCGCTCCCCGCTTGCGCTCCATGATCGGCGATCTGCCGGGCGCCGCCCTCCGCGCCCGGCACATCGCCGCTGAGCTGACCATCAGCTCGGGCCGTCATCGCTCCGGCTTCACGACGTCGGGCGCGATCAGCAGGTGGAAGACCGCCCGGCGATTGGGCGCCTCACCGGCCACGCCTGCGGAATTGGGGATCTGCTGGCGCTCGCCCTTCGACTCGACGATGATGCGGTTGGCGGCGATGCCATGGTCCACGATGTAGTCCTTCGCGGCCTGCGCCCGCCGCGTGCCGAGCGCCATGTTGTAGGCATCGGTGCCGACGAGGTCCGTGTAGCCTCCGATCACGATCGTCATGTTCGGGTTGGCGCGGAACACCTCGATCTTCTCATCGAGAATCGCCTTGGCGGAATCGGTGAGCACCGACTTGTCGAACGCGAAGTGGATCCGCGCTTCCATCGTCGCCAGGGTCGCGGCCGACGTGACGGCGGCCTGGGTCACGGGCGCATTGGCGAGCGAATCGCGCAGCGCCTGCAGCGCGGCATCGCGATCGCGGAGCCGGCGAATCTCCGCCGCGCTCACCGAATCGTCATGCTGCACCACGGTCACCGTGGGGCCCGTCACCGTCACCGTCCGTGTCTCGTGGAACGGGTTCCGGTACAGGCTGAGTCCCACGCGCACACTCTTGTACGACTTCCAATCCTGATTGGCCAGCCAGTCCCACACGCCGTCGATGCGCAACGCGGCATTGTCGTTGAGCGCGAACTTGAAGCCGGCCAGCGCGTCCACTCCATAGGTGTGCATGAAGTTGGTCTCGGTGGAGACCCCGGCGCCCGCCCCGAGCAGGAACGACACGCCGCCCGACTTGAACGGCACCGCCACCAGTCGCCCCGACAGCAGGCCGACGTTCACATCATTGAGGCCGTTCGGACGCGTGG
>DATLTC010000007.1 GCA_035533755.1 Gemmatimonadaceae bacterium | reverse complement strand
CGATTTCCTGGCCCAGGCGACGCCCGAAGACAAGATGGCGCTCATCAAGCGCGAGCAGGCGGGCGGCCGGCTCGTGGCAATGACCGGCGACGGCACGAACGACGCGCCGGCGCTGGCCCAGGCCGACGTCGGCGTGGCCATGAACACCGGCACGCAGGCGGCCAAGGAAGCCGGTAACATGATCGACCTCGACTCCAACCCCACCAAGCTCATCGAGGTGGTGGAGATCGGCAAGCAATTGCTCATGACGCGGGGATCGCTCACCACGTTCTCGATCGCCAACGACGTGGCCAAGTACTTCGCGATCATCCCGGCGATGTTCGTGACCACGTATCCCCCGCTCGCGGCGCTCAACATCATGCGCCTGCACTCCCCCGATTCCGCCATCCTGGCCAGCGTGATCTTCAACGCGCTGATCATCGTCGCGCTCATTCCGCTGGCGCTGCGGGGGGTGCGGTACCGTCCGGCGCCGGCGTCGGTGATCCTGCGCCGCAATCTGTGGATCTACGGCGTCGGCGGGTTGATCGTCCCCTTCGTGGGCATCAAGCTCATCGACATGCTCCTCGTCCTCTTCCGGCTGGTGTAACGTGCTCCGCAACCAACTCCGCCCCGCGATCGTGCTCACACTCGCGCTCTGTGTGATCACCGGCATCCTCTACCCGGGCGTTGTCACCGCCGTCGCCCAGCTGCTCTTTCCGCGACAGGCCAACGGCTCTCTGATCCGCGGCGCCGACGGCGCCCCGATCGGCAGCGCGCTCATCGGCCAGTCGTTCACGCGCCCGGAGTACTTCCATCCGCGCCCGTCGGCCGCCGGCGCGGGCTACGACGACACGCTGTCGGCCGGCAGCAACCTCGGCCCCACCAGCGCGAAGCTGGATTCGCTCGTCGCGGCGCGCGTGGACACCGTCGTCGCCCAGGACGGCGGCGTGAAGGGGAAGATCCCGTCCGATATGGTCACCGCGTCGGGCTCCGGCCTCGACCCCGACATCTCGCCCGCCGACGCGTTCCTGCAGGTGGAGCGCGTGGCGCGGGCCCGGCACGCCGACAGCGCGGCGGTACGGGCGCTCGTCGACCACCACGTGCAGGGCCGCCAGTTCGGCCTGTTCGGCGAGCCGCGCGTCAACGTGCTCGAACTCAACCTCGACTTGGATCGGTCGTTCCCGCTGCATGCCGCGGCGTCGCACGATTGATGAATCATCATGAGACGAATCTTGGCCGTGAGCCTCCTGGCCCTCGCCGTACGCGCGCAGGGCCAGACCGCCACTGACACGACCCACGCCGGACCTGCCGCCGCCGCGACGCGGCCCGCTCCCTTCGGCGGATTCACGTTCAGTGGATACGCCGAGGCATCCTATCAGTATTCCACGCACCCCGCGGGCACGACGATCGCGGGCCACCTCTACGATCGATACCAGAACCAGTTCTCGCTCGACGCGCTCGATCTCGTGGCCGACCGCCCGTACGACGCTCGCACGTGGAGCGCCGGCGTGCACGCCGAGGTCCTGCTCGGACAGAATGCCGCGGTCGTGCAGTCCCGCGGACTGGCGCTCGGGCCGCAGGGCGACCTCACCCAGCTGTACGTTTCCCTCAACGTGCCGACGCCCAACGGCAACGGGCTCCAGCTCCAATTCGGCAAGTTCGCCACGTTGCTGGGACTCGAGGTGATCGAGGACGTGGCGAATCCCGTCTGGTCCGTCGGCAACCAGTTCATCTTCCTGGAGGACTTCACCTCCACCGGGGCGCAGGTGTCCTACCGGTTCGGGCCGCACGCCGACGCGCAGCTCCGCCTCACCAATGGCTGGGACGCCGTCGAGGCGCGGAACTCGGGCAAGACCGTGCTCGGCCGCCTCGGCCTCTATCCCGATTCCACTTCCTCCGTCTCGCTGTTCGGCTATTCGGGCGCCGAGGAGTTGGACAATGCGTCGGCGCTCCGATCGGGCTCCGAGGTCCTGCTCTGGAAGACGTTCGCGCCGAGCTGGAACGCATGGCTGCAGGCCGATTACGGGCGGGAGATGGCCAACGCCGCGCTCCCCGATTCCACGCGCGACGCGCAATGGTGGGCGTTCGGCGCCTGGGTCGCGCACGACCTCACGTCGACCGTCGGGCTCGGCCTCCGCGCCGACTACATGGCCGATCCCAACGGCGCCCGCACGAGCGCGGCGCTCGGGTATCCCGCCACCCCCGGGCAACGGGTGGCGACCGGCACGCTCACGCTCAACGTGCGCGCGTGGCCGGG
>DATLTC010000006.1 GCA_035533755.1 Gemmatimonadaceae bacterium | reverse complement strand
TGCGCGTGTTCGAGGAGCACGACCGGCTGGTGCCGGCGGGCACCGCATTGATGGATGTGGGCGATCCGCGCAATCTGGAAGTGGTGGTGGACGTGCTCTCGTCCGATGCGCAGGGCGTGCGGGTGGGGGCGCCGATGTTCGTGCGCGCGGGGGAAGGCGCAGCGCCGGTGACGGCGACCGTCACGCGCATCGAGCCCGCGGCGTTCACCAAGCTGTCGCCGCTCGGCGTGCAGGAGCAGCGGGTGAACGTGCACGGCGCATTCGCGTCGCCGCCGGCGGCGCTCGGGGATGCCTATCAGGTGAGCGTGTCGATCGTGTTGTGGGAGGGCGCCGATGTGCCGCGCGTGCCGGGCAGCGCGCTCGTGGCGGCTGGAGGTGGATGGCGCGTGTTTCGCGTGCGCGGTGGGAGGGCGCAGCCGGTGGCCGTGACCGTAGGCCATCGGGGGACGAGCGACGTGGAGGTGGTGTCGGGGCTCGCCGCGGGCGACACGGTGGTGGCGCGTCCGAACGATCTGGTGCGGGAGGGGGCGCGGGTGCAGGGCGTGGTGCGCGGCGGTGGGCGGTGAGGGGTTCGGGGGGCGGGGGCGGCTTGTTTGGGGTGTTGGGGGCCGGTATACTTGAGGACCATCTGCGGGCGTAATTCAGTTGGTAGAATGCCAGCTTCCCAAGCTGGACGTCGCCGGTTCGAGTCCGGTCGCCCGCTCTGTCATGGCTCGTTGAACGCACACGCCTGCCGCTCCGTGGAGCGGTGGGCGTTTTGTGTTTGCGGGGGGGCCGGTCCGGACATCGAACCGCTCGAGGATCGGCGGTCTGGCGCCGCCGCGCACACGCGAGCAAGTTGGGTCGGATCGGGCCTGCCCAATCTGACCCCACCTCGACCATCGGCCGCATGCCACCCAAAGAACTCACCATCCGCGGGCTCGTCCTCGGTGCGCTCATCACCACGGTGTTCACCGCGGCCAACATCTACCTCGGCCTCAAGGTGGGCCTCACCTTCGCGTCGTCCATCCCCGCCGCGGTCATCTCGATGGCGGTGCTCAGCGCCGTGAAGGACTCGTCGATTCTCGAGAACAACATCGTGCAGACGGTCGCGTCGGCGGCCGGCACGCTGTCGGCGATCATCTTCGTGCTGCCTGGCCTCGTGATCATCGGATGGTGGACCGGGTTCCCCTACTGGCAGTCGTTCTTCGTCTGCTTGAGCGGCGGCGTGCTCGGCGTGTTGTTCACGATCCCGCTGCGGCGCGCGCTCGTCACCGACTCCGATCTGCCGTACCCCGAAGGGGTGGCGGCGGCCGAGGTGCTGCGCGTGGGCTCGGGCACGCGCGGCGAGACCAAGGATGAGACGGGAGAGGCGCGAGAAGGGCTCGTGGCCGTGGTTCTCGGTTCCGCCACATCGGCGGGCCTGGCCATCCTCACGGCCACGCGCGTCGCCGCCGGCGGGCTCACGGGATTCTTCCCGATCGGGGCGACGGCGGCCAGCGGATACGACGTGGCGTGGTCGCTGGCGCTCGTGGGCGCGGGGCATCTGGTGGGATTGTCGGTGGGCATGGCGATGCTCGCGGGACTGGTCATCGCGTGGGGGATCGCGGTGCCGATTCTCACGTCGATGAACCCCGTGCCCGGCGGCATGACGCTCGCCGCGCACACGGCCTCCATCTGGGGCACGCAGGTGCGCTTCATCGGCGCCGGCGCCATCGGCGTGGCGGCGATCTATACACTCGCCACGCTGGCCAAGCCGGTGCTGGGCGGCCTGGTGAGCACGCTGGCCGCATCGCGCGCCGAGGGCGTGGCCGACGACCGCGACCGCGATCTGTCGCCGCCGTGGATCATCGGACTGGCCGTGGGATGCGCGCTCATCGCCGGCGGGTTGGCGTACAACTTCGCGCGCTCCACGGTGCTGGCCCCCGATGCGGGAATGCTCACGGCGATCGCGGTGCCATTCGTGGTGATCGTCGGGTTTCTGATCGCCGGCATCTGCGGCTACATGGCGGGGCTCATCGGCGCGTCGAACAGCCCGATCTCCGGCGTCGGCATTCTCTCGATCGTGGTCTGCGCGTCCGTGCTCGCCATGGCCGTGCGGCCCACGGGGGCGTCGACGCCGGCGCTCGTCGCGTTCTCGCTGTTCGTCACGGCGATCGTGTTCGCCTGCGCGACGATCTCCAACGACAACCTGCAGGACCTCAAGACGGGCCAACTCGTGGGCGCGTCGCCGCGGCGGCAGCAGATCGCGCTCATCGTGGGCGTGGCGGCCGGCGCGGCGGTGATCCCGTGGGTCCTGAATCTTCTCGCCAAGGCGTACGGGTTCGCGGGTGCGCCGAACGTGGGCGTGGTGGCGCTCAACCCGCTGCCGGCGCCGCAGGCCACGCTCATCTCGGCGCTCGCCAAAGGCGTGATCGGCGGCAATCTGGACTGGAAGATGATCGGCGTCGGCGCGCTCGTCGGCGTGGGCCTGATCCTGGTGGACGCGGCGCTGGGCGCGATGCATAAGCTGCGCATCCCGCCGCTCGCCGTCGGCATCGGAATCTACCTGCCCATGTCGGCCACGTTTGCCGTGGTCGTGGGCGCGCTGGTGTCCCACTGGTACGACCGGCGGGTGCATACATTGCGCGATCCGGACCGCGCCGAGCGACTGGGCACTCTGGTGGCGTCGGGGCTGATCGTGGGGGAGAGTGTGTGGGGCGTGATCAACGCCGGATTGATCGTCGCGTTCGCCACCGAGGCGCCCATCGGCCTCGTGCCGGCGAGCTTCGCGCCCGCGCCGTGGCTGGGCGTGCTGTGCTTCGTGGCGGTGCTCATCTTCCTGTATGGATGGATGGTGCGGCGTTCGGAGGCGATGCCGGGTCCGGCGCGGTAGGGCCACTCCGCGCTCCGTCCAATGCCAGAACCTTTCGCCCGCCACCCATGATCGACCGTCGCCGCTTCCTGCAGTGGGCCGCCGTCGCGGCCGTGCTTCCCCGTCGTATGCTGGCGTCTTCCGCGGCCTCGCCGCTGCGGCCCGACGCCGCGCCTCCGGATGCCTCGGCGGCGGATCGGGCCAGGCGATCGTCGCGCTATTCGCCGGGCCGCATCCCGAACGAGTACGCGCTGCTGCTGCCCGGCGAGGCCGAAGCGCTGGCCAGGGCGCCGGCGGCGCGCGGGTTTCGCGCCGACGCCGTCCTCGCGGCGATGGCTACCGGTGCGGCGCGCTGGACCAAGGTGGGTGAGGAAATTGCCGGCTGGCGCCTGGTGGCCGTGATCGGCGATCTGGAGGGCGCGCCGACGGCGGTGTTCGAGAAGCACATGTCGCATCGCGGCGCGATCGTCTACGTCACGGCGCGCGGCGAGACCGCGCGGATTCCCAAGGGGATCGGCGATCTGGCGAACATCCGGCCGCGTCCGATCAATGCGACGCCGGCCGGCCGGTTCGAGCGGCAGGCGTCGTACCCGGCGCAACCGGACAAGCCGGGCGAGTACGTCCTCGGCTCCGACGAGGACCCCTGCTACGAGAATGTGGCCGCGTTGGGCGAGGAGCTGATCGG
>DATLTC010000005.1 GCA_035533755.1 Gemmatimonadaceae bacterium | reverse complement strand
GGATCCCGATCACCTTCTTCACCACGGGGCTCCACTCCGACTACCACCAGGTCACCGACGAGCCGGAGTACATCGACTACCAGCACATGGCCCGCGTGGGCAATCTGGTGGAGGACGTCGCCCTGCACGTGGCCAACCTCGATCACCGCATCGTGGTGGACCACCCCAAGCCCGATCCGCACGGCGTCTGCCGGCAATAAGCGTTCGTGAATGCCCGTGACACGCCGCGCCCGCTTCCGGTTTCGGAGGCGGGCGCGGCTGCGTTCATGGATGCGGACGAAAATGTGATAGCTGTCGCCCATGATGTGACAAGAATCATTGGCTGGCGGCGCTGCGGTCATCCCGGCGACAGTATTGGTCCCTATATATTCGGCCATGGACCAACCTACGGCCGCAACCCGTCCAGATCCTGAGCCTCGGAACCCGGCTCAGCAGAGCGTCCGCAAGCCGACCTATACCCCGCCACGCCTGACCATCTACGGCAGCCTCGCCGATCTCACGGCAACGGTGGGGACCAAAGGCCGGCGCGACGGCAGACGCAGCCGCCGGCGCACGGGCTACTGAGCGTCGGGCCGGCGCCGAACGCCGCGCTGGGCGGAACTACCCGCCCCGCGCCAGCCGCACCGCGGCGATCACCACGATCAGCCCGAGGATCGCGTTCGCTCGCGCCAGCCACGCCGCCTGGCGCCTGAGCCGCATCGCCTCCGGCGTCCCCGGCGCCGCGCGCCCCGCCCGCGGCCCGATGATGAAATCGTGCACGAAGCTCACCACGAGCATCGCCGCCACCGCGCCCAGCTTGGCCGACAGCGTGCGCCCCGGGCCCGTGCCCCAGAACGCCGCGTTGCCCAGCACGCCGTCCCAGTGCAGCCAGTGGCGGTAGTAGAGATTGATGACGCCGGTGACCACCAGCACGCCGATCGCCCACCACCCCACGGCGCGAAAGCGCACGCCGAGCGTCTGGAACAGCTGCTGGCGCAGCGCCGGCGGCTGCACGGCACGCAACGCTGGCGCGCCCACCACGGCCAGGAAGAACATGCCGCCCAGCCAGAGCATGGCGGCGAGCACGTGCACGGTGACGTTCAGATAGTAGAGTGCGGGCATGCACAACAATAGCGATCGGACGGCCGGGCCGGCCACGCCGGCCCCCAGCCGCGGTCGGCCCCCACCCCCCCTTGCCAATTCAAACACTCGTTTGATACAATTGTTTGAACCCAAGACGCCCGATCGCCCGCCGCGAATCGCCGGCCCGGAGTGCCCGCATGAACCGCAAGAAAGTCCTCCTCGGCGCCGCCGCCGTCGTCGCACTCGCCGCCATCGCCGCGTACACCCTGCTCCGCGGCTCCAACACGCTCACGCTCACCGGCATCGTCACCGCCAACGACGTCATCGTCAGCCCCCAGGTGGCCGGCCAGGTGAGCCGCATCCTGGTCACCGAAGGCGACTCCGTGACGCAGAACCAGCTCCTCGCCGTGCTCGCCCCCGGCGAACTCGCCGCCGACCAGACCTTCTACTCCCACAGCGCCAGCGCCGCGGCCTCCCAGGTCCAGGAGAGCGAATCGGACCTCCGCTACGAGGTGACCCAGGCCGCCGAACAGCTCCGACAGGCCCGCGCCGCCCTCGATGGCGCGATGTCGCAGGCCACCGAGGACTCCGCCACGGCGGTCAACGCCAAGCGCCTCCTCGACCGCCTCGAATCGCTGTACCGCGCCGGCGGCATCTCGCCGCAGCAGCTCGACTCGGCCCGCACCGGCTATACCGTGGTCGCGTCGCGACTCGACGCCAGCCGCCAGCAGGTGCAGGCCCAGCGCGCCGCCGTCGCGATCGCCCGCGCCGCCGAGGATCAGGTGGCGGCGCGGCGCAGCGCCCTGGCCGCCAGCCGGCAGCAGCAGGCCGCCGCCACCGCGCAGACGCGCAAGGCCGACGTGCGGCTGGCGTACGCCGAGATCCGCGCGCCCATCGCCGGCGTCGTCGACGTGCGCGCCGCGCGCGCCGGTGAGTTCGTGAACGCCGGCCAGCCCATCCTCACGCTCATCAACCCCGACAGCCTGTGGGTGCGCGCCGACGTCGAGGAGACGTACATCGATCGCGTGCGCATCGGCGACCACCTCACGGTGCGCCTCCCTTCGGGCGACGAGCGCCAGGGCACGGTGTTCTACCGCGCCGTGGACGCCGGCTACGCTACCCAGCGCGACGTCAGCCGCACCAAGCGCGACATCAAGACGTTCGAGATCCGTCTGCGGGTGGACAACAAGGACCGCCGCCTCGCCGTGGGGATGACGGCGTACGTGCTGTTCCCGGTCACGCCCCCACGATGAACGTCGCCATCGACGTCCGCGCCATCACCAAGCGGTTCGGCGACTTCACCGCCGTCGACCGGATCTCGTTTGCCGTCGACGAGGGCGAGGTGTTCGGCCTGCTCGGCCCCAACGGCGCCGGCAAGTCCACGCTCATCCGCATGCTCACCACGCTGCTCCTGCCCTCCGAGGGCACGGCGCTGGTGGCCGGCCACGACATCGTCACCCACGCCAACGACGTCCGGCACGCCATCGGCGTCATTCCGCAGGCCATGACCAGCGATCTCGAGCTGAGCGCCGAGGAGAACCTGCTCATCTTCGCCAAGCTGTACAGCGTGCCCCGTGAACGCCGCAAGCCGCTCATCGCCGAGCTGCTGGCGGCCGTGGAGCTCACGCAATGGGCCGACAAACCCGTGAAGAACCTCTCCGGCGGCATGCGCCGGCGGGTGGAGATCGCGCGCGGGCTGGTGCACCAACCGAGCATCCTGTTCCTGGACGAACCCACCACCGGCCTCGACCCCGTGTCGCGCACGGCGGTGTGGGAGATGTTGCGCAAGATCAAGGCCGAGCGCGACCTCACCGTGCTGCTCACCACGCATTACATGGACGAGGCCGACAAGCTCTGCGACCGGATCGCGATCGTGGATCACGGCAAGCTCATGGCGCTCGATTCGCCCATGAAGCTCAAGGCCGACATCCCCGGCGAGAACACGCTCGAGGTGAGCTTCTCCGACACGCCCCCCGACTGGCGCGCGCGGCTGGCGGCGCTGCCCGGCGTGCAGCGGGTGGACGGCGAGGCGCCGGTGTTCCGGATCATGTCCACCAGCGGACCGGCCACGACGATGGGGCTCATGACCGCGGCCGCGGCCGCGGGCGTGACCGTCAAGTCACTCTCGGTGGAGAGCACCACGCTCGACGACGTGTTCGTGCACTACACCGGCCACCAGCTGCGCGACGCACTGCAGGAACAGCCGATGAGCGAGCGCCGCAGCATGGGCCGCAGGAGATAGCGCCATGCAACGCGCCTGGGCGATCATCGAACGCGACCTGCGCCGGTTCCGCAAGAGCCCGATGCTCATCGTCATGTCGCTCTTCATGCCGGTGGTGCAGCTGGTCGTGCTGGGCTATGCCTTCGGGGGCCAGGTGAAGCACCTCAAGGTGGGGCTCGTGGATCAGGACGGCGGCATCCCCGCCGTCAGGCTGCGCGAACTCGCCAACGCCGTGACCGCCAACGCCAACACGTTCGAGACGATCCCGTATGCCGACCGCGGGCAGGCCATCGACGCGCTGCGCAACGGCCAGGTGAACGGCGTGCTCACCATCCCGTCCGGGTTCTCCCGGCGCATGCTCGCCGGCGACGACCCGCGCATCGCGCTGATCGAGGACAACACCGACAACTTCGTCACCGCCACGCTGGCCGGCACGTTCACCAACCTGCTCGGCGCGTACAACCAGCCGCCCCCCACCACGCGCCGCGTGTCCACGCAGGCCACGCTCGAGACGGTGGAGCTGTATCCGTACGTGCCCTACATCCAGTACCTGCTCCCCGGCACGATCGTGATGTCCATCTTCATGATGGTCATGATCGGCGGCGGCATCATCTTCATCGACGACAAGGCGCGGGGACTGCACGAGGGCTACCTCGTGACCCCGATCACGCGGCTCGAGCTGATCGTCGGCTTCAACGTGTCGGGCGCCATCAAGGCGATGATTTCCGGGTCGGTGCTCATGACCATCGGATCGGTGATCGCCGGCATCCCCGATCCGTTCGCGCCGATGCGGCTGCTGCGACTGCTCGTCGTCATCGCGCTGACGTCGGTGGCGCTGGTGAGCATGATGTTCCTGATCATGGTGCGCATGGAGGACCCCCTCCTGCCCCGCGCGCTGTTCGGCGTGATGAACACCCTGCTCTGGTTCCCCAGCGGCGCCGTGTATCCGCAGCAGGCGTTCCCGGGATGGATGCGCGCCATCGCCAAGGTCGATCCGTTCACGTACGCCGTGCACGCGCTCAAGAGCCTGCTGCTCAAGAACACCGGGTTCGGGGCCATCGGGTTCGACCTGCTCTATCTCGTGGTCTTCGCCGCGCTGACGATGACGGCGGCGACCTTCCTCTTCAAACGGACGCTGTCGTGAAGGCGCCGCCGCGCCCAGCCCCCCGCCGGCGCGCGCCGGCCGGCGCCGGCCTCGCGCGCGACACGGCCACGCGCGACCGCCTGCTGCGCGCCGCCACCCGTCAGTTCGCCGAGCACGGGTTCCACAACGTGAGCGTGCGCGACATCTGCCGCGAGGCGCGGGCCAACGGGGCGGCGGTCAACTATCACTTCGACAGCAAGCTCGGCCTCTACAAAGAAGTCGTCGCGGCCGCGATCGAGGCCATCCGCGCCACGTCCGAGGCGTCGCTCCACGCCACCGACGGGCTGCCCGCCGAGGAGCGGCTGCGGCATTACGTGCGCGCCTACGTGCCGCGGCTGGCCGGCCGCGATCCCCGCGTGGACGCGGCGCGCGTGGCCTGGATCCACAAGCTGATGCGCCACGAGAGTTCCGAGCCCACGCCGCTGGCGCCGTGGATCGCCGAGCAGGCGCTGATGCCGCGCGTGCGGTTCCTGAGCCGGCTGGTGGCCGAGCTGCTGCGCTGCGAGCCCGCCGACCCGCGCGTCAAGCGGTGCGTGATCAGCATCCAGGCGCAGTGCCTGTTCTATGCCCCCGACAAGTTCCGCGACGCGGCCATCCCCGGGTGGCCGCCGGCCGCCGCCGAGTTGGCCGCGGCCGCCGAGCACATCGCGGAGTTCTCGCTGGCCGGAATCAGGAAGCTCAAGTCGGCGCGGTGAGCCGCCCCGCTCAGCGGATCCCCAGGTGCTGCTTGAGAAACGCCACGGTGCGCGGCCACGCGTCCTTGGCCGCGGCGAGATTCGCCTGCTCCTCCGCCATGTCGCGCTGCGGCGCGCGCGGGTCGTCCTGCGCCCGCATGAAGCCGTGGATCGCGCCCGGGTAGTTGCGGCCGAAATACCACTTGCCGTCGGCATGCATGGCCGAGTCCACGGCCGGCATCGCGGCGCCGATGCGCGCGTCCTTCGCGCCGCTCAACAGCATCACCGGCACGCGGATCCTGGCGAGAGAATCGGCGTCCGGCACCGCGCCGTTCATGTACGGTAGCCCGTAGTAGGCCACGCCGCCGGCGAATCCCGGCAGCCCCTGGTTGATCGCGTACTGCCACGTGGTGGCGCCGCCCCAGCAGAAGCCGATCACGGCATACCGCGGCGCCGCCGACGGCAGCGACATCGCATACCGCGCCGCCGCCGTGACCCCCATGTTCCGCTCGGCGTTGGTCACGCCGCGGATCAGCTTCACCGCGGAATCGGCCCTGAGTTCGTCGGCCGACGCCCCGCCCCGCGCCCGCGACAGCAGGTCGGGCGCGATGGCGATGAACCCGTCGGCAGCCACCTGGTCGGCCACGCCGCGTATCCACGTGGACAGCCCGAAGATCTCGTGCACGATCACCACCACCGGCGTGTGCGGCCGCGACGTGACCGGGTACACCACCCACGCCATGAGCGAGTCCGTGGAACCGGGCGCCCACGCGATCTTCACCCACTCGGCGTGCCGCGGACTGGCGGCGATGCGCGCCGCGGCGGTGTTCGCGCTCGGCGGCAGGCCCACCGTGCCCTGCGCGTCGCCTTCGGGAACGATGCGCGGCGCCGCCATCTCGGCGGGCGTCATCATCCCCATGTGGTCGTCCATCGCCGATTGCGATGCCTGCATGACGGGCGGGCGGTGCTGCAGCGTGCAGGCGGTGGCCGCGAGGGCGAGCACGCAGGCGGACACGAGAGCGCGAGAGGCGGGCATGGATCGACTCCGGAAGGGGCGTGGGGACCCCGATACGGTATCGCCCGCCGGGCCGCCGCGGAAGGCGCCGCCCTCACTCGTACCGCAGCGACTCCACCGGATCCAGCCGCGCCGCGCGCCGCGCCGGCCACACGCCGAACGCCACCCCCACGCCCGCGGAGAACGCGAACGCCAGCAGGATCGATCCCGAGGTCACCGTGGCGTTCCAGTGCGCCGTGGCGCGCATGACCTGGGCGCTGGCCACGCCCAGCAGCCCCCCCAGGATCCCGCCCACGAGCGACAGGACCACCGACTCGACGAGGAACTGCAGCAGGATCATCCCGCGCGTCGCGCCCACGGCCTTGCGGATGCCGATCTCGCGGGTGCGCTCGGTGACCGAGACGAGCATGATGTTCATGATGCCGATGCCGCCCACGAGCAGGCTCACCCCGGCCACCCCGGCAAGCAGGAGGGTAAACGACTGCGTGGTGGCCGCCGAGGCGCTCAGGAAGTCGGACATGTTCCGGATCTGGAAGTCGTCGCCCTTGCCCGGCAGGATGTGATGCGCGCTCCGCATGATGCGTTCGATCTCTCCCATCACGCGCGGGATCATGGCCTCCGACGGCGCCAGCACGCCGATCGTGCGCAGGCTGCGCGTGTCCATCACCCGGAAGCGCGCGGTGTTGAGCGGGATCAGAATCTGGTCGTCGGGATCGGAGAACCCCGAGGCGCCACCCTTGGCGGCCAGGACGCCGATCACGGTGAACGGAACGCCGTTGATGCGGATCTCGGAATCCAGCAGGGCGAGCGCCGTGGTATGCAGGTTCGCGACCACGGTGGCGCCGAGCACCGCGGCGCGGCGCCGGCCCGCGTCGTCGGCCGTCGTGAACATCGCGCCCCGCGCCACCACGTACTTGCGCACCTGCAGGTAGTTGGCCGTGGTGCCGATCACCTGCGTGGACGTATTCGTCCCGCGGAACTGCACTTGCAGCTGGCGCGCCATTTCCGGCTCCACGGCGGCGATGTACTTGGCCTGCGCCGTCAACGCGTCGGCATCCTCCACGTAGAGCGGCGCGCGGTCCGTCGCCGAGGTGACGCCACCGGTCTGGACCTGTCCCGGCACCACCATCAGGAGCGTGGTGCCGAGCGCGGCGATGCGCGAGCTGACGGCGTCCTGCGCGCCGCGCCCGAGCGCCACCACGGCGATCACCGCCGCGACGCCGATGATGATGCCGAGCATCGTCAGCAGGGAGCGCACCAGATTCAGCCGGAGCGATTCGAGCGCGGCAAGGATCGTCTCACCGATCAGCATGTCAGCGCCCGCCGCCGCCACGGCCGCCGCTGCTGCCCGCCGCCATCCCCGGAATCCCCGACCGGCCCTGGAGCCGCTGCAGCGTGGTGTCGCGGCTCGCCGCCACGCGCACGTCGCTGAGCAGCGCCACCCGCTCTCCCGGCTTCAGCCCCGAACTCACCTGCGTCACCTGGTAGTTCCCGGCACCCAGCGTCACCACGCGCAAGTGGAACGCGTTGGTCGTGCTGTCCTGGACGTACACCACCGCCTTCCGCCCGGCGGCCGCGCTCCTTCCAGGTCCCGGCTTGAGCTGGGCGAGCGCCGAGTCCACGTCCGCTTGCGAGAGGCCCAGCACGGCCGCCAGCGTCGGCATTTCCTGCACCGAACCCACGGCATCGTTCGGCACGGCGACCACGCCGACGACGCGCATGATGGCCACCGTCGCGTCGGCGCTCATCCCCGGCATCAGCAGGCCGTCCTGGTTGTCCAGGCTCACCAGCACCGGGAACATCGTCACGCTCTGCTGCACGATCGCCTGGGGCGAGATGCGCAGCACCTTGCCGCTGAACACGCGCGCCGGGTACGCCTGCACCGTGACCGACACCTCCTGCCCCACCTTCACCCGGCCGATGTCGCTCTCGTTGACCAGCGCGCTGTCGATCACCTGCCGGAGGTCCGCCACCGTCACGAGCGTGGTGCCGCCGCCGACGACGTTCGTGGCCGACGCGATCACCTGGCCCACCGAGACGTTCTTGTCGATCACGGTGCCGTCCATCGGCGCCAGCACGGTCGCGTCGGCGAGATTTATCGACGTTGTCTGCGCCATGCTCTGGGCGCTGGCCACGGCGGAGAACGCGTTGGCATACGACACGACGGCGGACTCGTGCTCCACCGCGGTGATCACTCCCTGCGTGAACAGACTGTCTTCGCGCGCCCGTTGGGTCTTCTCGGCCGCGAGATTGGCCTGCGCGGCCTGGAGCGCGGCGGCGGCCGCATCATACGCGCTCTGCATCTGCCGCGGATCCACCTGCACCAGCAGATCGCCGGCCTTGACCTTCGAGCCGGCGACGATCGGCATCTTCACGATCTGCCCCGAGGCCTTGGACTTCACGTCCACGGCGTCCACCGGCTCGATGACGCCGGTGGCCTCCACGTTCACGACGATGTCCTGCTGTGCGGCCACACCGGTCTCGATCGTGGAGATCGGCGTGGGGGCACTCTTGCACGCGAACAGCGCGGTCCCGCATGCCAGCAGGGCGGCGGCACGTGATACCCGACGATGAAAGCCACGCATCTGCATACCTCCAATGCTCTGAGGTTGCGCGCAGAGCGCGCGGGGGTCAGTCGGGCATTTGGAAGACGGATGTACGGGAAATGCAGCCCATGCCGGTGGCATGACTCGCCCCTGGCCGTGAGCCAGGGGCGATGACCGGTATGCCGGTCAGCTACAGGCCGCCGTGTCCGCGCCCACGTCCGCGTCCGCGCGCGTTGCCGTTGCCGTTGCCGTTGCCGTTGCCCTGGTTGTCGTCTCTCGGCTTGGCCCGCTCGCGATCCTTGCCATCGGGCTGACGCTTGTAGTTGTACCGTCTGTCGACGCCCACCCACGCCTTTTCCCGCGGCGGAAGGAAGTATTCGTCGTTGCGCCGATACACCATCACAGCGCGCGAGCCCCTGACGGAATGGTGATAGTAGTGGCCGTCGTATTCGTAGACTGTCACCGGCGTCCATTGCCTGTACTGCGTCCGCCAATCGCCATACGCCGGCTGCGAGTAGGCAAAAATGTTGATCTCGGGCCCGAGCCGTCTACCCAGCATGACGCTGATGCTCACCTGTGCCGGCGCCCTGACCGGCACGGCAAGCGCCGCGCCAAAGACCATTACGGCAAGTGCATTTGACAGTCGCATTTCGGTGCTCCAGTAGAATGGCTGCCTGGGGGTCCATCCAGGTGATTCCAAGCTAGAGCGCAACGAATGGGGCAACCATCCATCAAACGTGCTACCGCACGTGCTACTTTCGTGTGGGCCGGGGCCCCTGGCACGCGATCAGGGCCGCTCCGCTATGCGGTCTGCAGTGCCCGGGTCGAGCGTCTCCCGTCCAGGTATGGGGTCACGGCCGGCTTCGTGCGGAACTCACCGATCGCCCCGTGCAGCGAGTCGGCCTGTGCCGACAGCGCCTCCGCCGTGGCCGCCAGTTCTTCCGCCGCCGCAGCGTTCCGCTGTGCGGCGTCGTCCACCTGCCCCATGCTGCGGTCGATCTCGCCGATGCTCGCCGATTGCTCCGTGGACGCCACCACCACCCCCTGCGCCAGCGACGCCGTCTGTTGAATGGACTTCACCAGTTCGTCGAGCAGCGCGCCCGAGCGCTCGGCCGCGCTGTGGCTGCGCAACGTGAGTTCGTTCACTTCCTTTGCCGTGGCGCTGCTGCGCTGGGCCAGCCGCCGCACCTCCTCCGCCACCACCCCGAAGCCCCGGCCATGCTCGCCCGCGCGCGCCGCCTCGATGGCCGCGTTGAGCGCCAGCAGCTTCGTCTCCGTCGCGATCTCCTGGATGAACCCCGTGCGTTCGGTGATCTCGCGCATCACCTCCATCGCGCTCCGCACCGCGGTCGCGCTCTCCTGCGCCGCCGCCGCGCCCCGCGCGGCCACCGTTTCCAGCTCGCGGCTGTGCTCCAGGTTCGCGTTCACGCTCTGACTCACCGCGCTCAACGCCGCGGTGGATTCGGTCACGTTGCTCGCCGTCTGCGTGGCGCTCGACGACAACTCCTCGGTGGACGCCGCCACCTGCAACGACGCCTGCGACAGCGCCGATGCATCGGCCCGCACCTGCTCGATGGTCTCGGAGAGCTGCTCCGTCATCCGCACGAACGCCTGGCCGAAGCTGTCCCGTTCCGAACGCGGCGACAGCGTCCCCGTGAGGTCGCCGGCGGCGATCCGCGTGGCCACCGCCGCCATGTCCACCAGATAGCTGCGCATGTTCGAGAACGCGGTGCCGAAGGCGTCGTCCTTCGAGCGCGGCTCCACGTGAACCGCCACGTCGCCGGCGGCGATCGACTCGGCGGCGGCCGCCGTCGATTTCAGGTAGGCCACCATCGCCGTCATCGCGTCGATGAGCCGTCCCACCTCGTCGTCCGTGCGCCGCTTGAGTTCCACCCCCACCTCGCCCCGCGCGATCCGGCCGGCCGCTTCCACCGCCTCGTCCAGCGGATTGGTCACCGCGTCCACCGTGGAGCGCGAGATGGCGCCCATGAACGTCAGCGACACCGCCGCCAGCACCACGATGATGATCCACATCCAGCGGGTCAGCCATCGTGCCGTGGTGAACGCGCTCGTCATCGCTTCGCGGGCGCCGGCGGCGCGCCGAACGAGAATCGCGTCCAGCCGGCTCAACTCCGCCGCCGACACCGCGTCCAGCGCGACGAGACTGTCCCGAGCCACGCCTCCCCCCGCCATGGCGGCGGCCCTCGCCGGCGCATAGAACGCCGAGAAGGCCTGGTCCGCATCGGCGAACGCTGCGCTATCCGCGCCATCCAGCGCGCGGGCGTCGCGAAGCTGCGTCTGGAATCCCGTCCGGAGCGAGTCGGCGGCCACCAGGAGCGACGGATCGTGCGTGTCGCGCGCGGAGCGCAGTTCCCGCGCGATGGCGTCCACCGTGGCCTGCATGGACTGATTGATCTCGATCGTGGGGTAGTGTTGCGTCTGGATGGCCGAGAGCCAGTGCTCCATCAGCAATCCCTGGATCGCCACGCTCGCCACTACGAAAACGGCGGCCATGGCCGCCAGTGTGGGGAGGAGCATCAACTTCTGCCGAAACCGCAACCCTTCGAATCGTGCCTTGGTTCTTGCGATCACCCGCACCTCACCGGCGTCATCGCCGAAAGAGATGGTTACGACTACACCTGCAGTGGACGGCGAAAGATTGTGTTCCGGCGCCGGCACGCTGTAGGGGAACCGGATATTCGATGTGGTGGATCTTGAGGATGTTGCTGCCCGGCGTGACCCGGGTCACCGGAACCGGCTCGACCGGCGCTCGCCGGACCGGCTCGCCTTGTGAGACGCGACGCCACTCTGCAAGATGATGGCGCGTCACGCGCCTCTGTAATCGACTCTGTACCGGAATTCGCCATGCGCCGTTGGTCCGTCATCATCGCCGCTCTGATCGCCGGAGCGCTGCCGGCTCGCGCCGCGGCGCAATCCGTCGCCGAGCCGCCCAACGCGCCCGCGGTGGCCCGCGTCCGCGACGGGCGGCTCACCCTCACCTACGGCGGCCGCGTCGTCTTCTCCGCCACCATCGTCAGCACCGGGGGGCCGCCCGAAGCGCTCGCGCTCGTGGACACCGCCGGGGACGCCGTGACCCAGGTCCTCAAATGGACGGTGCGTGGCGGCGCCCGGTTGACGCTCACCGGCACCGTGCACGCCGGCGCGCAGGCGTTCGCGTGCGCCACCGAGCCCCGGGCCAATGAACTCGCCATGGTGCGCAACAGCGTCGGCCCGAGCGACAACCGCCTCAACCGCGCCGTCTACGACCGGCAATCGGATTGGGTGCTGTCGGTGGATGAGCCCACGGGGGTGACGGTCACGTCACTGGCCGAACCGGGCGATTCCACGGCGTTCGCGCTGCGCGCCACCGGGTCGGAGATCATCCTGCGCTTCCGTCCGCGCTTCTATCAGAAGCACCGCGGCCTGAGCTACTACCGCCCCTGGACGTACGACGTCTGGCACCGATCGGTGGCGGGTTGGACGTCGTGGTTCGCGTTTCTCGACAAGGTCACCGAGCAGGACGTCCACCAAGCCGCCGACGTGATGCACGACGTCCTGCAGCCGTTCGGCTACGACTATCTCCAGATCGACGACGGCTACGAGCAGGAGCCCATCGGCACGCCGGCCCACTGGCTCCACCCGAACGCCAAGTTCCCGTCGGGGCTCGACGGGCTGGCGCGGTACATCGCCCATCGCGGGCTCGCGCCCGGCATCTGGACCAACGCCAGCTTCGGCGACAGTGCCTATGTGTTCGCGCACAAGGCGGAATTCGTCGCCACGGCGGATGGCGCGCCGGCGTACGGCAACTGGGTGGGGTACGTGATGGACGCGTCCAATCCGGCCACGCTCGATCATCTGGTGCGGCCGGTGTACGACTCCCTCGCGCGGATGGGATGGCGGTACTACAAACTCGACGCGCTGCGGCACCTGCGCTACGAGGGCTACAACAGCCACGCCGGCTACTTCCGCGCCCGGGGGCTCCATCGCGTGGACGTGTACCGCCGCTTCGTGCAGACCGTGCGCGACGCCATCGGCCCCCAGGCCTTCCTGCTCGCCTGCTGGGGCATCCGTCCCGAACTCATCGGCCTGGTGGACGCCGTGCGCGTGGGCACCGACGGCTTCGGCTACGGAGGCTTTGCCGAGTACAACTCCTACAACAATGTGGTCTGGCGCAACGATCCCGATCACATCCAGCTCGCCGCGCCCGACGCCTACCGCGCCGCCACGCTCGCCTCGCTCACGGGATCGCTGCTCATGCTCACCGACCGGCCCGAGGTGTACCGCACGGCCCGCGCCGAGATCGCCAAGCGCACGGCGCCCGTGCTGTTCACGCGGCCGGAGCAACTCTACGACGTCGATCCGTCGCGCTCGGCGCTCGTGGGCCGCGCCGCCACGGAAGTCAGCGGATCCGGCCCGCGCGCCTTCGACGCCGATCAGCGCCTGACCGTGCCGTTGTACCTGCTCGACGTGAACCGGCCGTTCGAGCGCTGGTCGGTGCTCGCCCGCACGGGCGGCGCCGACACCGATCGCATCCGGTTCGCCGACCTGGGCCTCGATCCCGCTCGCGCGTATCTCGTCTTCGAATTCTGGTCGCGCACCTTGCTCGGCGCGTTCCACACCGAGTTCGCGCCGGGGCCGATCGACGCGACCCGGCAGGTGCAGGTGTTCTGCATTCGCGAGCGCGTGCCGCATCCGCAGTTGGTGGCCACCAACCGCCATGTGAGTTGCGGGGGGCCGGACCTCGAACGCCTGTCGTGGAGCGGCGACACGCTGTCGGGCACGAGCGCACTCGTGGGGAACGATGAGTACGACATCTACCTCACCGAGCCGGCGGGGTTCCGGTTGGCCCACGTCGCCGTGACCGGGGCGGAGTTGGTGGGCACGTCGATGAACGGATCACTGCGCGTGGTGCGGCTGCGGTCGGGCCGGAACACCACGGCGGCCTGGAGCGTGCGGTATACGCGATAGCGGGCGGGGTCCGGCCCGCGCCTCCCTCACTCCACCGTCACGCTCTTCGCCAAGTTCCGCGGCTGATCCACGTTCAGCCCCCGCTTGGCCGCGATGTAATACGCCAACAGCTGCAGCGGCACCACCGCCAGCACCGGATACAACATGTCGATCGTCTCCGGGATCCGGATCTCGAAGTCGATCTTCCCTTCCAGACTCGGCTCGTCGCGGCTCGTGATCACGATCACCCGCCCGCCCCGCGCCTTCACCTCGCTGATGTTCGACACCACCTTCTCGAACACGCTGTCGTGCGGCGCGATGAACACCACGGGCATGTTCTCGTCGATCAGCGCGATCGGCCCGTGCTTCATCTCCGCCGCCGGATAGCCCTCGGCGTGGATGTAGCTGATCTCCTTCAGCTTCAACGCGCCCTCGAGCGCCACCGGGAAGTTGTACCCCCGCCCCAGGTACAGGAAATTCGTGGCGTCGCGGAACCGCTCGGCGATCTGCTCGATGGCCGGCGCCCGGTCGAGAATGGCCTGCACCTGGTCCGGCAGCCGCTCCATGGCCTGCGCGATCTCCCGCCCCTTCTCCACCGACAGGCTCCGCAGCCGCGCCAACTTGAGCGTGAGCAGCGTGAGCGCGATCACCTGGCTGGTGAACGCCTTGGTGGACGCCACCCCGATCTCCGGACCGGCGTGCAGATAGATGCCGCCGTCGTCCTCGCGCGCCATCGTCGAGCCCACCACGTTCACCAGTCCCAGCGTCTTCGCCCCACGCCGCTTGGCCTCGCGCATCGCCGCCAGCGTGTCGGCCGTCTCCCCGGACTGCGAGATCACCACGCACAACGTGTTGTCGTTCACGATCGGATTGCGATACCGGAACTCCGACGCGTACTCCACGTCCACCGGGATCCGCACCAGGTCCTCGATCATCAGCTTGCCGATCAGCGCCGAGTGCCAGCTCGTGCCGCACGCCGTGATGATGATGTGCTCCAGATTGAGCATCTCCTGCTTGGAGAGATTCAATCCCCCCAGCTTGGAGAACCCCTCCTCGGTCACCAGCCGCCCGCGCATCGTGTTCTGGATCGTGATCGGCTGCTCGAAGATCTCCTTCAACATGAAATGCTCGAACCCGCCCTTCTCGATCTGCTCCAGATCCCAGTCGATCAGGTTCACGCCCTTGTTCACGTCGTTGGCGTCCAGGTCGAGCACGCGATAGCCGTCGCGCGTGAGCACCGCCATCTCGCCGTCGTCCAGATACACCACCTGCCGCGTGTGCTCCAGGATCGCCGCCACGTCGCTGGCCACGTAGTACTCGTTCTCGCCCAGGCCGATGAGCAACGGGCTCCCCTTGCGCGCCGCCACGATCTTGTCCGGATCGCGGCTCGAGATCACCGCGATCCCGTACGTGCCCTCCACCAGCCGCAGCGCCGCGATCACCGCCTCCTCCAGATTCCCCTGGAAGGCCGCTTCGATGAGATGCGCCAGCACTTCCGTGTCGGTGTCGGACCTGAACACGTGGCCGGCCTCGATCAACCGCTTGCGCAGCGATCCGAAGTTCTCGATGATCCCGTTGTGCACCACGGCGATCGTGTTCGTGCAGTCGTGCTGCGGGTGCGCGTTCTTCTCGCTCGGCGCTCCGTGCGTGGCCCACCGCGTGTGCGCGATCCCCGTCGTCCCCTTCACGGGCCGCGCCGCCACGGTCGATTCCAGCGCCGCGATCTTGCCCTTGGCCCGGCGCATGTCCACGCCGTCGTCGCCGAGCAGCGCCACGCCCGCCGAGTCGTAGCCGCGATACTCCATCCGCTTCAGTCCGTCGATGAGCATCGGCGTCGCCATCCGCGGCCCCACGTACCCCACGATTCCACACATGCGTCCGTTCCTCGATTGATTACCGGCCCAGCGCGTCGAGCGGCTCGCGCGCCTTGCGCACCAACTCCCGCGCCGCCGCGTCCGTGGGCGCCTCGGCGATCACCCGCACGATCGGCTCCGTGCCCGACGGCCGCACGTGCACCCACCGGTCGCTCCACGACAGCCTGAGCCCGTCCTGCACGTCCACCGCCGCGTCGGGAAACGCCCCGCGCAGCGCCGCGTACACCGCGTCCAGACTCGCCTCCGGCCGGTCCAACTTGTCCTTCACGATCACGTACCGCGGCAGCGCGCCCACGATGGCCGACAGCGGCTTCGCGTCCTCGAGCATCAGCTGCAGCACCAGCGCCGCGCCCACCGGCGCGTCGCGCCCCAGATGCACCTCGGGCAGGATCACCCCGCCGTTCCCCTCGCCCCCCACCACCGCCTTCACGTCGCGCATCTTCACCGCCACGTTCACCTCGCCCACCGGCGCCCGCAGCAGCGCCGACCCGCCCCGCACCGCGGCGTCTTCCACCACCCGGCTCGTGGACAGATTCGTCACCACCGGGCCCTGCCGGTGCCGCAGCACCAGCTGCACGGCCAGCGCCAGGGTGTAATCCTCCCCGATCGCCTTCCCCTCGTTGGACACGATCGCCAGCCGGTCCACGTCGGGATCCACCGCGAACCCCACGTCGGCTCCCGTCTCTTGCACGAATCGTTCCAGCTCGCCGAGATTCTCGGCCACCGGCTCCGGCGAGCGCGGAAAGCGGCCGTCGGGCTCGGCGTTGATCACGCTCACCACGCAGCCCAGCCGGTCGAGCAGCGCGGGCATGATCACCGCCCCGGCCCCGCGGCAACAATCGAGCGCCACCTTGAACCGGCGGCGCCTCAGCCCTTCCACGTCCACGAATGGAAGCGAAAGGACACACTCGATGTGTCGCATTGCGGCACGGTCGTCGTGCTCGATCCCCCCCAGCTTGTCCCACGTGGCGTACGGAATGCCGTCGTCCACCAGCCGCCGCATGGCCGCGCCCTCCATGGCCTCGAGGAACAGTCCGCTCGGCCCGATGAACTTGAGCGCGTTCCACTCGATGGGGTTGTGGCTGGCCGACAGCATCAGCCCGCCCGCGGCATGGTGGTGCTCCACGGCCAGTTGACAGCTGGGCGTGGTGGTGAGCCCGATGTCCATGACCGTGCACCCCACGGCCTGGAGCGCCCCCACCGCGATGCGATGGAACATGGGCCCGGACACGCGGCTGTCGCGCCCCACGACCACGGTGTGCGACCCGCCCGCGGCGATCGCCCACGCGCCGAACGCCGCCGCGTAGCGCGCCACCACGTCGGGCGTGAGCGCCTCGCCCACGCGCCCCCGGATGCCCGAGACACTCACCATCAGCCCGTCGTGGGCCATGCGTCCTCCATATGCAAGAGCGTAAGCTAGCCCCACCCCATGAACGCGCAAAGCACGCCGCGGCCGGCGCTTTACACCCCCCCCGCGCGGACCTAACTTGACGCCGCCTGCCTTGGAGGGCGTTCCCCTGACTCAGCCGCTCGAAAAACGCGGCACAATCCGCTTCCCGTTCCGGCTGAAGATGGCCGCCATCAGCGCGGTGGCCGTCGTCCTCACGCTGGCGGTGATCATGGTTCCCGTGTACGAGTCCAGCCGCCAGCAGCTGGCGGCGGTGCACGGCGACCGCCTGCTCGGGATCGCCCGCGGCGCCACGCTCGTCGTGCCCGCCGAGTCGCTCGACGTGATCGCCGCCAAGGGCCAGAACACCGAAGCGTTCCGCGCCACCCGGTCGGCCCTCCTCCACGCCTGGATCGCCAATGGCGCCGGCGAGAGCGACCTCGTGAACGGACTGGCCATCGTCCGCCCCGACAGCAACGGCCGGATGCGCGTGCTCGTGCACGCGTCGTGGCAGCCCGGCGCCCCGCAGTACCAGCGTCCCTGGAGCCCGCCGCCCGGGCTCGCCGACAGCATGACGATCGGCCATGAGGCGTACACCAGCGTGTACGTGGCCGACGATGGCTCGCGCCTCTCGGCCGAGGTGCCGGTGCGGCGCCCCAACGGCTCGATTGCCGGATTCATCGTCGCCACGCTCCGCGCCGACGCGTTCCTGACCGACCTGCGTTGGGAACTGCTTCGCTTCACGCCGTTCCCGCTCATCGCCCTGCTGCTCGCCCTCGCCCTCTCGTACTGGGGCGCGGCACGCCTCACGCGCGGACTCGACGAGGTCACGCGCCACACCGACGCCCTGGCCACCGGCCAACTGCGCCACGAACTGCATTACGTGTCGGCCGACGAGATCGGGGCGATGGCCGAATCGGTGCGCCGCATGACCACGGCCCTCCGCGCGCTCCTCCTCGAGATCGACATCGGCGCCAGCGAGGTCGCGGCCACCGCCGAGGAACTGGCAGCCAGCGCCGAGGAGATGACCGCCAGCACCGACCAGGTGGCGGGCGCCGCGCGCGCCATCGCCAACGCCACCACCACGCAGACGGCCAACATCCACGCCGCCACCCAGGGCTCCACGCAGGTGGCCGACCGCGCGTTCACCGTGGCCGGCCACGCGCACAACGCGCAGAACGCGTCCGACATCATGGCCCGGTCCGCGGCCCGCGGCGTCACCGCCGCCGGCCAGGCGCTGGAGAGCATGACGGCCATCGCCGCCGTGACGCGCGACGCGGTGCCCGCCGTGGTCGAGTTGGGCGAGAAGTCGCAGCGCATTGGCAAGATCACCGACACCATCGCCGCCATCGCCAAGCAGACCAACCTGCTCGCGCTCAACGCCGCCATCGAGGCGGCGCGGGCCGGCGAACACGGCAAGGGATTTGCCGTCGTCGCCGAGGAGGTGCGCAAGCTTGCCAACCAGACGGCCCATGCGCTCGACACCATCCGCACGCTGGCCGCCGAGATCCGCAGCGCCGCCATCCGCACCGAAGAGCAGATCGCCCAGGTCACCGACCGGGTGGCGGTGGGCGAGTCGGTGATCCGCGCCTCGTCCGGCGCGCTGGCGCAGATCGGCAAGGAGATCGAGGCCAGCCGCAACGCGGTGGACCTCATCGTCGCCTCGGCCGAAGCCCAACGCGACGACGCCGCCGCGCTCGCCCGCGAGATCGAGGCGCTGGCCATGGCCGCCGAGCAGAACGCCGCCACGGCCGAGCACGTGAGCGGCGTGGTGGAGCAACAGACGGAATCGATGGACGCCGTGGTGCAATCCAGCCAGCACCTGGCGTCGATCGCGGAGCGACTCAAGCAATCGATGGCGCGGTTCAACCTGTGAGCGAGCCTCTGGCCCTGGTGCCGCTCGCCGCCGCGGCCGGGGGCGGACGCCTGGGCGACTACGAAGCGCAGCAGCTCGTGGCCGCCGGCCTCACGCTGCTGCAGCGGTGCGCGCCCCTGGTGCGCGCGCTCTCCGGCAAGCGATCGGCCATACTCCTGCCGGCGTCGCCGGCGTTCTTCACGGCCCTCGCGGCCAGCGACGGCCGCGGCGCGGTGCTCGTGAACCCGCTGGCGTCTCCGCTCGAGATCGCGGCCCAGCTGGCCGAGGCCGACGTGGGCGCGGTGTTCACCGTCTCGGCGCTCGCCGCCCGCGTTCCCGCCGCCCTGCCTCTGGTGCTCATGGACCACGCGCCCCGCGCCGCGCGGTTCGTCGATCACGGCGCCACGCGCGACGTCGATCTCGGCTCGCACCACGGGCTGAGCGTCGAGGGCGCGCGCGACGTGCCGGGCGCCGGGGAGGAGGCGGCCATCGTCTACACGTCCGGCATGGCCGGCCGTCCGCTGGGCGCCATCCTGTCGCACCGCAATCTGCTGGCCAATGCGCGCAGCACGGTCCAGGCCGCGGCGCAGACCGCCGACGACCACGTGCTCGCCCTGCTGCCGTTCTCGCACCTGTTCGGATTCACCGTCACCGCCATGGCCCCGCTCCTGGCCGGCGCTCGCGTCACGACCATGGAGCGGTTCGCGCCGCCGCGGGCGGCCGAATTGCTGGCCGGCGGCAGCATCACCGAAGTGGTCGGCGTGCCGGCGGTGTTCCGCGCGCTGCTCGCCGCCGTCGAGCGGCGCGGCGCCGGCGTGGGCGCCCTGCGCCTCTGCATCTGCGGCGGCGCGCCGCTGGACGTGGAGCTGCAGGAGCGCTGGCTCGACGCCACGGGCGTGGACCTCCGCCAGGGCTACGGACTCACCGAGGCCGCCCCGGTGTGCCTGTTCAACCGCGTGGATCGCGCCAACGTGCCCGGCACGCTCGGGTTCGCCTTTCCCGGCGTGGAGGTGACCGTGCGCGCGCCCGGCGATGGCGACGGGGCGACGCCCGCGCTCGCCACGGGCGACGAGGGCGAGCTGTGCGTGCGGGGCGACAACGTGTTCGCCGGCTACGTGGGCGGCGCGTCCGGCGGCCTCCGGCGGCGCGACGGCTGGCTCTACACGGGCGATCGCGGCGTGGGCAACGCCGACGGCAGCTTCAGCTTCCGCGGCCTGCTCAAGCCGATGTTCACGCGCAACGGCTTCAACATCTACCCGGAAGAGATCCGCCGCGCCGTGTTGGAGTTGGTGGGCGTGCGCACCGTGGACGTGCGGGCCATTCCCGAGCCCTCGCGCGAGCACGACATCGGGCTCGACGTCACCGGCAGCGTGAGCGTGGACGACGTGCGGCGGTGGTGCGAACTGCGACTGAGCGGCTACAAGCAGCCCAGCGAGATCCTGGTGAGCGCGGGCTGATCAGGGCGTGAGCAAGGGCTTGGTCGCCCGCGGGATGAGGGCGAGCGTTCCCGACGACGCGGCCGTCGTCACCGCCTCCACCACGTCGGGATCGAACTGGACGCCGCCGTGCTTGATGATCTCCTCCACCGCGCCCTCCAGCGTCAGCTCGGCGCCGCGGTACGGCCGCCCGCTCGTCATCGCGTCGATCGCGTCGGCCGCGGCGGCGATCCGCGCCTCGAGGGGCACGGCGCGCCCGCGCAGCCCGTCGGGCACGCCCTTGCCATCCAGCCGCTCGTGGTGCGACCGCACGATGTTGAGCGCGATCGGCGCATCGCCCAGGAGCGGCGCGAGGATGCGCCATCCCACCACGGGGTGGATCATGATGTGCTCGTACTCTTCGGCGGTGAGCGGCCCCTGCTTGTTCAGCACCGCCTCGCGCACGCCGATCTTGCCGATGTCGTGCACGTGCCCGCCCAGCTCCACCTGCCAGATCATCTCGTCGTCCAGCCGCAGCGTGCGGGCGATGACGCTGGAGTAATGGCTCACCCGGATCGAATGGCCGCGCGTGTAGGGATCCTTCACCTCCAGCGCCTCGGCCAGCGACTGGATGCCCGTCAGGAACTGCTCCTCCAGCCGCCGCGCCTGCGCCTCCACGCGCTCTTCCAGACGCTCCTGATAGTCCCGGTTCTCCATCACCAGGCGGCGGCGCTCCAGCGCCTGGCTCACCCGCGCCCGCACCTCTTCCAGATGGAACGGCTTGGTGAGGTAGTCCATGGCGCCGATGGCCAGGCACTTCACCGCCACGTCCACGTCGGCCACGGCGGTGATCATGATGACCGCCGTGTCGGGATACCGGGCCCGGATCTCGCGCAGCAATTCGATGCCGTCCACCCGCGGCATGCGGATGTCCGAGATCATGAGCGTCACGCGGTGCGTCTCCAGAAAGTCCAGCGCGTCACGCCCGTTCGCCGCCTCGTAGCACTCGAATCCGTCGCCGCGCATCAGGTGCATCAGCACCTGGCGCAGCGGCGCCTCGTCGTCGACAATCAAGCAGCTCGCCCGCCCGATCTCATTCATCCGCCACTCCGGCCGCCGGCCGCCGGCCGCCGGTGCGTCGCTCGCCGGGTGCCGCCGCTACGGTTATGTTTCTCCCAACCACACCCTTCCGAGATTCGGCATGACTCGCGTTTACGACGACGACCTCGCCGCCGGCTTCGCAACCCGCGCGGTTCACGCGGGCCAGCGGCCCGAACCCCTCGCGGGCGCCATCATGACGCCCGTCTATCTCACGTCCACGTACGTGCAGGAAGCCCTCGGGGAAAATAAGGGCTACGAATACGCGCGCGGCAAGAACCCCACTCGCCAGGCCCTGGAGCGCAACGTAGCGGCTCTCGAAGGGGCCCGCCACGGATTCGCGTTCTCCAGCGGCATGGGCGCCGTGGACTCGATCATGAAGTTGTTCCGTGCCGGCGATCACATCGTCTGCGGCGAGAACGTGTACGGCGGCACCTTCCGCTTGTTCGACAAGATCCTCCAGCACATGGGCCTGCGGTTCAGCTACGTCGACACGCGTGATCCGCAGCTCGTGGCCGACGCTCTCACGCCGGCCACCCGGGCGATCATCGTCGAGACGCCCACCAATCCGCTCATGCGCCTCACCGACCTGGCCGCCGTTTCCGCGGTGGCCCGCAAGGGCGGCGTCCTGCTGATCGTGGACAACACCTTCGCCTCGCCGTTCTTCCAGCAGCCGTTCAAGTACGGCGCCGATATCGTCTTCCACTCCACCACCAAGTACCTCAACGGCCACAGCGACATGGTGGGCGGAATCGCCCTCGTGAACGACGACGACCTGGCCGACAAGCTCAACTTCATCCAG
>DATLTC010000004.1 GCA_035533755.1 Gemmatimonadaceae bacterium | reverse complement strand
GGGCATCAGGTGTCGGCGCCGCTGCCGGCGGCCGTGTGGACCGAGTCGCTGATCGGCGCGTTGAACCAGTCGGTGGCGGTGTTCGAGATGTCGCCGGCGGCGACGGTGATCGAGACGCAGGTGATCCGCTGGATGTGCGAGCTGGCGGGGTATGGCCCGGGCGCCGGGGGCACGCTGACGTCGGGGGGCACCGAGGCCACGCAGACCGCGCTGCTGGCGGCGCGGGCCGTGGCGCTGCCCAATGCGTGGGCGGAGGGCGTGGGGCCGAACCCGCCGGTGGTGGTGTACGGGGAGCATGCGCACTACGCGGTGAGCCGCGCCGTGGGCGCGCTGGGGTTGGGGGTGAACCACGCGGTGCGGGTGCCGTCGCGCGACCATTGCATGGACGTGCGGGCGATGCGCGAGACGCTGGATGGGCTGGCGGCCGAAGGGCGGGCCGTAATGGCGGTGGTGGCCACGGCGGGGAGCACGGCCACCGGGTCGTTCGACGATCTGGAGGCCATCGGCACGCTGTGCGAGGCACGGGGTTTGTGGCTGCACGTGGACGGCGCGCATGGCGCGTCGGCGCTGCTGTCGGCCACGCATCGGCACCGGTTGACGGGGCTGCGGCGGGCGCAGTCGATCGCGTGGGATCCGCACAAAATGATGCTGCTGCCGCTGTCGGCGGGAGCGGTGCTGGTGCGGGACGAGCGGAGGCTCGAGGGCGCGTTCGCGCAGCAGGCGCCGTATCTGTTTCACGGCGCCGCGGGCGAAGCGGAGCGCCGGTGGGATCAGGGGGTGCGGAGCGCGCAGTGTTCGCGTCGCGCCGACGTGCTCAAGCTGTGGGTGGCGCTGCAGCGCTATGGGGCGGACGGGATCGGGGCGCTGTACGACCGGCTGTGCGAGGTGGCGCGCGGGATGCACGACGAGATCGCGCAGCGGCCGCAGTTGGAGGCGATGCACGAGCCCGAGAGCAACATCCTGTGCTTCCGGTGGGTGGGCGACGGCGCGAGCGGCGACGCGGTGCTGGACGCGCAGAATCGCGAGTTGCGGGAGCGGTACAATGCGTCGGGGCACGGGTGGATCACGGCCACCGAGTTGGACGGGCGGCGGGTGCTGCGGGTGACGATCATGAATCCGCGCACGACCGTGGCGCACTGCCGGGAGATCGTGGACGCGCTGATCGCCATGGGCGAGGCTATCGCGGCGGGGTGACGGGGCGCATGTTGGTCATGCGCCTGGGGGTGTCGTTGGGGCCACTCGTTCCAGTTTTGGAATAGGTGTGTCTTGGGCCCCATCACTCGTCGCTCGTTCCAGTTTTGAAATGAGGGCGCCTGGCGCACACTGCGGCGGGTGCCGCATATGGAGGACGTGTCATGACCACGATTGTCGGAATGTGCCGGGCAGCGGCCCTTGGCGCTGTGTTCGCGGCCGCGCCGCTCGGCGCGCAGGGAAACCCCAACACGGAACTCCATGCCGCGGTGGGCGCCGCGATTGCCGGTGGCGCGCTCGGCGCGCATGGCTCGGCGGGCCTCAGTGCGCTCGCGGGGTTCGGCGTGAAGTCGCCGGACAACGCCGTGGGGCTGCGAGTGGAAGGAGTGCTCCAGTACTTCCCGACAGGCGGGGGTCGGGCTTGTGGGTTCGGGACGCCGTGCGACGGCAACCCCATGGTGGCCGGGGTGAACCTGGACGCCACCCTCGACATGACCGGAACGCCGCCGGCGAAGCCGACGGCCACGACGTATCTCGTGGGTGGGGTGGGGTACTATCACACGCAGATACTGCAGACGGGCGTCAACCCCGGAGGCGCGACGTTGGCGGAACTCGCGACCAGCAACGGCGTGGGCTGGAACGGCGGCATCGGGTTCCGCGTTCCCCGGGCGAGCGGGTGGTGGTACGTGGAGGTCCGCTATTATGGGGTGCCCAGCCCATCTGGAAATGCGTATGCCATCCCGGTCATGATCGGGTGGCAATGGTAGCGGCGGCCCGGGCTCGCCCTACAGCGCCTTCTTGATCGCGGCGTCGAGGTCCTGCGTGCCGCCGAGCCCGGTGTAGACCACCTTGCCCGCGCGGTCGAGCACCACCACGTACGACGTGGCGGGGGCGTCGAACTTGCCGCTGGCGTCGCCGTCGGTGTCGAAGAACTGATCGCCCGGAATGCCGTACTTGGCCACGAACGCCTTCACGCGTTTGGGGTTCTCGTTCACCGAGACGGCGATGCCCACGAACTTGACGCGGGTGCCGTATTTGGCGGCGGCGGCCTTCATGGCGGGTTGGAGTTCCTTGCAGTTGGGGCACCAGGTGGCCCAGAACTCGATGAGCGTGGGCGTCTTGCCGATGTAGGCGGCGAGCGTGGCGGGGGCGCCGTCGAGGGTGTGCATGGCGACGTTGGGCGCCTGGCTGCCCACGGCGATGCCCAGATCCTGGGCGCCGGCGGGGGCCGCGGCGGCGAGCACGAGGGGCACGGCGGCCCACAGGAGAGACATATGCATTTTCATATGACCAACTGCCCCATCTTGAACAGGTAGTATTCGGCCACCGCCAGCATGGCGAGGGCGAAGAACTTCTTGATCCAGACCATCCAGGCGCCGGCGCGTGGTAGCCGGGCGAGCGAGCCCGAGGAGGCGCCGAGCACCACGAGCAGCGTGGACATGCCGAGCGAGAACACGAACAGGTACAGGAATCCGAGCACGGCGCTCTTGGTGGTGGACACCCAGGTGAGCACCGCGGCCATGACGGGCGCCGAGCAGGGCGCGGCGACGAGGCCGGAGACGGCGCCCATGACGAAGGCGCCGGAGAACTTGCCTGCCGAGCCGGCGGCGCTGGCCCGGGCGAGGAGCGCCGTGGGCATGCGGACCGGGATCACGTCGAGCATGGCCAGCGCCGCGAGCACCAGCACGTTGGCCATCAGGAAGTACAACCACGGATTGGAGCTGATGGTTCCGAACAGCGTGCCCGAGAGTCCGGCAAAGAGGCCGAGGGCGGAGTAAACCAGCGCCAGTCCCGCCACGTAGGTGAGCGTGAGGAAGAGGGGGCGGGCGCGTGGGGCGGAGGGGTCGGCGCTCTGGCCGCCGACGATCGCGATCGTGATCGGGATCATCGGATAGATGCAGGGCGTGAGGCTGGTGAGCACGCCGCCCAGGAAGACCAGGGGGAGGGCGGCCAGGGGGTTGGCGGAGAGGAGGTGGGAGAGGTTGGAGAAGTTCACCTTAACGCCCGGTAAGAGAGAGACGTCCAGCATTATATAGAAGGCGGGCCGTGCGGGCGGCAACTCGATCGTGAGGGGACCATGGCACGAATCATCGGCAGGGCGTTCTGGTTCGCCGGGGGGGTCTGTCCTGAGCGTAGTTGAAATTCAGGCAGTGTCGCTGGGAAGCCGCTCACGCAGCGGCGGCGTTGGTGAGAGAGAGTTTGCGATGGAGCGCCTGCTTCAGCAAGGGCAGATGCCGGTAGCCCTTCACGCGCCGGAA
>DATLTC010000003.1 GCA_035533755.1 Gemmatimonadaceae bacterium | reverse complement strand
ATCAAGGCGGCGCGGCTGGATCTGGTCACGCCCGGCGGCGCCGACGACGGCGTCGACCGCGAGGACCTGCTGCTCCCCTAGCCCGCCACCAGCAACACGCGGTTGTCCGACGGATCGCGGGCCAGCCATCCGCCGTCGCGCTCCACCAGCGAGACCCCCGCCGACGCCAGCGCCGCGCGCATGCCGTCCAACGCGCCGCCCGCCGGCACGACCACCGTGAAGTAGTCCAGGCCCGGCGTGGTTTCCGGCTGCGGCGGCGCTCCCGCCACGCCCCACGTGTTGAGCCCCAGATGATGGTGATAGCCGCCCGCCGAGACGAACAGCGCGCTCGCCGCCATCCGCTGCATCACGTCGAACCCCAACGCGCCATGGTAGAAGCGCTCGGCTTCGTTGACGTCGCGCACCTGCAGGTGCACGTGCCCCATGCGCGCGTCCGCGGGCAGCCGCGCGGCCGGCTGGCCGCCGGCCAGCGCCCCGTCGAGCAGCGCCTGCAGATCGAGCGGATCGGTGACCATGGCCAGCGTGCCGTCCTGCATGGGCCATGCGGCCCGCGGGCGGTCGCGGTAGATCTCGATCCCGATGCCGTCGGGGTCGCTCAGATAGAGCGCCTCGCTCACCCCATGATCCGATGCCCCCTGCATCGGCCACCGCGCGGCCAGCACCCGCGCCAGCGCATGGCCCAGATCCACCCGCGAGGGCACGAGGATGGCGAAGTGGTAGATCCCGGTGGTGCGGCGCGGACGCGGCCCGGCGCCCGCCGAGGCGCTCAGTACGACGAGGGCGCGCCCGTCCACGCCGAGCGTGGCCCGGCCCGCGTCGCGCGACAGGACGTCGAGCCCGAGCACGGTCGTATAGAACGTGAGCGACCGTTCGAGGTCGCTCACGCGAAGCTGGACGCGCCCGATGGCCGCGCCCGGATCGATGGATGTCATGGAATGCTCCCGGTGGAGCACCGCGTGTTACGCCGCCTGCTTCACCAACTCCACGTCGAGGGAGATCTTGATGTCGTCGCCCACCAGCACCCCACCCGTCTCCAGCGCCACGTTCCACACGAGCCCGAAGTCCTTGCGGTTGATCTTCGTGGTGGCCGAGTAGCCGGCGCGCTGGCCGCCCCAGGGATCCGTGGCCTGGCCGGCCGACTCCACGTTCAGCGTGACTTCGCGGGTCACGTCGCGGATCGTGAGGTCGCCCACGAGCTTGAACTCGCCGTCCAGCGGGCCGTCCACGCGCTTGCCCTTGAACGTGATCACCGGAAAGCGCTCCACGTCGAAGAAGTCGGCGGATCTGAGGTGCGCGTCGCGCTTCTCATCGCGCGTGTCGATGGACGCCACGGCGATGGTGACGTCCACGCGCGCCGCCTTGGGGGCGGCGTCGTCCACGATCACGGTGCCCTTCACGTCGGCGAATCGACCCTTGACGGTCGCGATCATCAGGTGCTTCACGGCAAACTCGGCGGCGCTGTGCGATGCATCGATCTGCCAGGTGGTCGGCGTGCCCATGGTGAGTTCTCCCCTGCCAAATAGTTGATGTGTTACCTACCTTGTGTATGGAACTCTAGAATAGTAAGTTACTCTTGTCAAGTATTCTTTCCATGACAAGGTTGGTGCCATGTCGGACCACGGATCCACCGTCTGCCCCTACTTCCACCAGGCGATCGAGCTGATCGGACGCCGGTGGACGGGCGCGATCGTCCAGGTGCTCATGACCGGCCGTCGCCGGTACTGCGACCTCCGCACCGCCATTCCCGACGTCAGCGACCGCATGCTCTCCGAACGGCTCAGGGAACTCGAAGCCGAGGGAATCGTGCGACGGATCGTGACCCCGGAAACGCCGGTGCGCGTGGAGTACGAACTCAGCAAGAAGGGCCGGGCGCTGGAACAGGCGCTGAGCGCCGTGGCGGAGTGGGCCGAGAAGTGGAGCGAGAAGCCGCCTCAGGCCAGAGCGCGGACGATGCGCGCGTAGGCCTCCACGGCCGCGCGCAGTTCGGCCACCCGCACGTGCTCGTCGTCGCGATGGGCCACGTGGATGGAGCCCGGACCGAACAGATACGGCGTTCCCCAATTGCCGAGCGCCGGGATGTCGGTGGCGAACGCCACCACCGCCGTCTCGAACCCGGGCAGCACGCCGAGCATCACGGGCGGCACCATCACCCCCCACTCCAGCTCGGCGCGGCCGCGGGCCCACCGTTCGAGCACGGGCATCAGCACTTCGGCCGGCGTCACGAGGCGCGCCATGAGGCGTGCCTCGGCCCACGGCGCCACCACGTTGTCGGCCACGCCGCCGCTGATGTGGCCGATGTTGATCGTCGTCTCGCCGAGCACCGCATGGCGCGGCAGTTCCAGCGCCGGCAGTTCGGCCAGGAGCGCCACCAGGTCGTCGATCGCCGAATGGCCCAACTGCGGGTAGGCGGAGTGCGCCGGCCGGCCGGCCGTGCGCGCGATCACGCGCACGGCGCCCTTGGTCCCGCTGCCGAGCATGCTCTCGGTGGGCTCGCCGTCCACGATGGCGCGGCTGGTGAGCCCGCTGTGCGCGATCCACGCGTCGGCGGCGTGCGCGCCGTCGTGCGACACCTCCTCGCCCACCACGAACAGCAGCGCCACGGGCACCCCGGCACCGCGCAGGGTGTCGGCGGCGCAGATCATGGCGGCCGCGATTCCCTTGGCGTCGCACGCGCCGCGCCCGCGCAGCGTGTCGCCGTCCAGCGACGGCGCGATGTGCGGCGGCACGGTGTCGAGGTGCGTGGACAGCGTGACGAACGGCGCGTCGCTCCACCGGGCGAAGACGTCGAACCGGCCCTCGCTCACCGGGATGCGGGTCACCGTCCACCCGCGCTGCTCGAGCATGGCGTGGACGTGGCCCATGAGCGCCGTCTCGCGGCCGCTGGTGGAGTCGATCGCCATGAGATCGCGGGCGAGGGCAACGACGTCGAGGCTGTCAGGCATGTGGGATTCCAAGTGCATTGAGTCTGAAGCGGTGCCGTGCATGTACGCCGCCGGGCGCGGATTCGTCAATCCCGGTCGGGGCTTGCCGGCCAGGGCCGGATGGGGCGGCCGGCATCGCCACAGACCACGCGGGCCCTGCAACAGCGACTGCGACTGCAACTGCAACCGCAACTGCAACCGCAACTGCTGGGGAACAACGATCACTACCGATCTGACGGATCAAGCGGATACGACAACGGCAACTGGCATGGGAACCGCCCCGCCGTCAAGCTCGTCGCGCCCCCCCCGCGATCCCGATGGCGGAGCAGTTTCCAAAGAATTTGCTGTTGTAGTTGCAGTTGCGGTTGCGGTCATCAGTTGAATCCGCCAAATCAGTGGTGATCGTAGTTCCCGTCGGTTGTCGTTCCTATGGATTCCGTGCGGCCTGTGGCCACCCTCCGGCACCCCGATCCTGCCCCACGACCCGGCCGGCGGGCACCCGGGGTCGCCTGGACGCGACGACCGACTAGATTCCCCGTCAGCCTGCCGCACTGCGGCAGTGGCTCCACCGAGAACCCTCGCACCGGCCCCATCGAGCGGCCGTGATCGAGAGGCCAATCCATGACAAGCAAGAATTCTTTTGGCAGCCGCGCGGCGCTGACCGTCGACGGCAAGGCGTATACCGTGTTCCGCCTGAGCGGTCTCGGCGGCCGCACCTCCACGCTCCCGTTCAGCCTCAAGATCCTCCTCGAGAACCTGCTGCGGAACGAGGACGAAGGCTTCGTGAAGCGCGGCGACATCGAGGCGATGATCGCCTGGGACGTGAAGGGCAAGGTCGAGAAGGAGATCGCGTTCCGCACGGCGCGCGTGCTGCTGCAGGACTTCACCGGCGTGCCGGCGGTGGTGGATCTCGCGGCGATGCGCGACGCCATCGCCGCCCTGGGCGGCGATCCGCAGCAGATCAATCCGTTGCAGCCGGTGGATCTGGTGATCGACCATTCGGTGCAGGTGGACGAGTACGGCAGCGCCGCGGCGTTCCTGCTCAACACCGAGAAGGAGTTCGAGCGCAACAAGGAGCGCTACGTGTTCCTGCGCTGGGGCCAGGACGCGTTCAAGAACTTCCGCGTCGTGCCGCCGGGCACGGGCATCTGCCACCAGGTGAACCTCGAGTACCTGGGCAAGACGGTGTTCGTGAACGAGGAGACCGGCGAGGCGTATCCCGATTCGCTGGTCGGCACCGATTCGCACACCACGATGATCAACGGGCTGGGCGTGCTGGGCTGGGGCGTGGGCGGCATCGAGGCCGAGGCAGCGATGCTCGGCCAGCCGGTGACGATGCTCATTCCCGAGGTGGTGGGCTTCAAGCTGCACGGCAAGCTGCCGGCGGGCGCCACGGCCACCGACCTCGTGCTCACGTGCACGGAGATGCTCCGCAAGAAGAAGGTGGTGGGCAAGTTCGTGGAGTTCTACGGGGCCGGCCTGTCGTCGCTGTCGCTGGCCGACCGCGCGACGATCGCCAACATGGCGCCCGAGTACGGGGCCACGATGGGGTTCTTTCCGTGCGACGCCGAGACGCTCAAGTACCTGCGGCTCTCGGGGCGCCCCGAGCATCACGTGAAGCTGGTGGAGGCGTACGCCCGGGAGCAGGGCCTGTTCCGCACCGACGACACGCCCGACCCGGTGTTCACCGACACGCTGGAACTCGATCTGGCGACGGTGGAGCCGAGTCTCGCCGGACCGAAGCGTCCGCAGGATCGCGTGCCGCTGGCCCGGGCCAAGTCGATGTACCTCGAGGCGTACAAGGGTGAGGCGGAGCGAATGGCCGGCGGAGCGCCGGCGGCGTCCACCGCCGACAGCAGGAAGGCCGAGGCGCGCATGGACAGCGAGGGCGGCGCGCAGGCGCACGAGGGCGTGGACTGCTCGCACAACGGCCAGCGGTTCACGCTGCGCCACGGCGCCGTGGTGATCGCGGCCATCACGAGCTGCACCAACACGTCGAACCCGGGCGTGATGATCGCCGCCGGCATGCTGGCGCGGAACGCGGTCAAGCGCGGGCTCCGGACCAAGCCGTGGGTGAAGACCTCGCTGGCGCCGGGCTCCAAGGTGGTCACCGACTACTACGACCAGGCCGGGCTCACCGAGTATCTGGACGCGTTGGGATTCAACCTCGTGGGCTACGGCTGCACCACGTGCATCGGCAATTCGGGCCCGCTGCCGGAGTCGATCTCCACCGCCATCGAGCAGCACAAGCTGATCGTGACGTCCGTGCTGAGCGGCAATCGGAATTTCGAGGGGCGCGTCAATCCGCTCACGAGGTTCAACTACCTCGCGTCGCCGCCGCTGGTGGTGGCGTACGCGCTGGCCGGCCGCATGGACATCGACCTCGCCACCGAACCGCTGGGCGAGGGCACCAACGGCCCGGTGTATCTCAAGGACGTCTGGCCGGACGCCAAGGACGTGCAGGACGAGATCCTGCGCAGCGTGAAGCGCGAGTTCTTCACCGCCGAATACGCCGACGTGTTCAAGGGCGACGCCGAGTGGCAGGAGCTGGCCGTGCCGCACGGCGAGACGTATGCGTGGCAGAACGACTCCACGTACGTCAAGAACCCGCCGTACTTCGACGGCATGACGATGACGCCGCCGGGCGTGCAGCCGATTGGCGGCGCGCGGGCGCTGGCCATGCTCGGCGACTCGATCACCACCGACCACATCTCACCGGCGGGGAGCATCCCGCTCAAGAGCCCGGCCGGCCAGTGGCTGGTGGCGCACGGCGTGGAACGGAAGGACTTCAACTCGTACGGTTCGCGCCGCGGCAACCACGAAGTGATGATGCGCGGCACGTTCGCGAACATCCGGCTGCGCAACGAGCTGGCGCCGGGCACCGAGGGCGGGTGGACCGCCGCCGAGGCCGGCGGCGCGGCCAGGTTCATCTACGACGCGGCGATGGAGTACCAGAAGGCGCGCACGCCGCTCGTCATCATCGCCGGCAAGGAGTACGGCACCGGGTCGTCGCGCGATTGGGCGGCCAAGGGTACCGTGCTGCTGGGCGTGAAGGCGGTGATCGCCGAGTCGTTCGAGCGCATCCACCGGTCCAACCTGGTGGGCATGGGCGTGCTGCCGCTGGAGTTCACGGGCGGCGACACGCGGCAGTCGCTGGGACTCACCGGCTTCGAGACCTTCGACCTCGTGGGGCTCGACGACTCGCTCAAGCCCAGGGCGACGCTCACCGTGCGCGCCACGGCGCCGGGCGGATCGATCAGGCAGTTCGCGGTCCAGGCGCGCATCGACACGCCGGAGGAGATGCACTACTACCGGCACGGCGGCATCCTGCCGTACGTGCTGCGGTCGCTCGTGGGCCGGAAGTAGCGCCGCTCAGGACGGACGGAGCGCCGGGCGCGGTGGAGAACAGTCCGCCGCCTCCGGCGCTCGCGTCATGCAGGCCCCGTTCCGGCCGAGCTCTCGGCGGCGCGCCGGATGGAGAGCCGCGCCTTCTCGCGCTCGCCCCAGGTGGGCGCGATCTCGCGCGCCGCGGGGATGCACCGCGCGTTGGGGGTGGCGGCCCGCGGATCGCCCATGGGCAGCCAGCCCGTGATGCAGCGGGTGATGGCCGCCACTTCATCGGACGACAGGCTCGAGCCGGCGATGATGGGGGGCTCGGTGTCTCCGGTCGGCCGCGGCGCGCTTACTATGGAAAGGACGGCCTGGCGCGCCACGGCGCGCTGCGCGTCGGTTTTCAGCTTCGCCGTCTGTTGGCGCATGTCGCCGCGGTACATGGCGTGCACGGCGGCTTCCACGTCGCGCACCAGCTGTTCCAGCACCTGATCGAGTTGAGTTTCGACTTGGCTCATTGGCGGGACCCTCCGGGTCGGCGTCGACCTGTATACACTCTACAGACCTGCGCGGGCCACGAAAGGTTTCGTACAGCCCGTCACCGGACCATCGGACGCGCCATGCGCCGCGCCGGCTCCCTTGCATTGCGTTCTCGGGGGGCGGTCCCCATCTTGCCGCGACGGCTTTTCTCTCGGGGGTTCTCATGAAGGGTGCAACAATCCGCGGCGTGGGCCTCACGCTCGCCCTGGTCTGCGCGGCCACGGTCGCGCGGGCGCAGCAGACCGCGGCCCAGGCCGCCGCGGCGGCGCCCCAGGTTGGGCAGATGGCGCCGGATTTCACGATCCCGGGCGCCACCCGGTACGGCCTGTTGGCCAAGCCCGTTTCGCTCCATGATTTTCGTGGGCAGACGGTGGTGATCGCCTTCTTCATCAAGGCGCGGACCAAAGGGTGAACGGTCCAAATGGAGGCGTACCGTGATCAGTACGCCACGCTCTTCAACGGTGGAAAGAAGGTCGTCGTGTTCGGCATCAGTGTCGATCCGGACACCGCGCTGTATTCGTGGGCGCGCGACTCGCACTTCCCGATGCTGTTCGGCAGCGATTCGAACCAGGCCGTGGGCAAGCTCTACGGCGCGGCGAGCGGCAAGTACGACGCCCGCTTCCTGTTCGTGGTCGGGCCGGACGGCCGCATCACGCATCGCATGATCCCGTTCAACGTGCTGTCGGCGGCAGCCTATACGGAGTTGGCCGCGGCCGTCGCGGAACAGGTCGGCAGTGGACGTTCTGGATCGCCGTGATGTCGGGGAGGGGCGCGCCGGGTCCCGGCGCCGCCCCTCCCGTTCGGGCCACCCGACCCGGGTGGCCGCATGACCCCCACGCCCCCCCGTGAGGTGGTCGAGTCGCTGTTCCGCGCCGCCGTTGAAGGGGCGGATCCCGGTGCCGCCACGTCGCAGGCCATCGCCAAGATCTCCACGGCGCGCCACCAGCGACTCTGGCTGTTCGCCGTCGGCAAGGCGGCGCACTCGATGGCCGGTGCCGCCGTGGCCACGCTGCAGCGTTCGCTGCTGTCCATCGCCGGCGGCCTGATCGTCGGACCGGATGACACGCCGTCGCCCACCGCCGCCGTGCCCGCGGTGCGCGGCGATCATCCGGTGCCGGGACGCAACTCGTTCGGCGCCGCGGCCCGGCTGGGCGACGCCGCCGCGGGCATGAAGAGCAACGACCTCGCCGTCGTGCTCATCTCGGGCGGCGCGTCCAGCCTGATCGGCGCGCCGCTCCGTGGGATGAGCGAAGCCGACTTCGCGCATCTGTATGAGATGCTCCTCAGCAGCGGACTGGGGATTCGCGAGATGAACGCCGTGCGCAAGCGGTTCTCGCGCTGGGGCGGCGGGCGGTTGGCGCTGGCGCTCGCGCCCGCCGCCACGCACTGCCTGGCCATCTCCGACGTGATCGGCGACGACATCTCGTCCATCGGATCGGGCCCGTGCGTGCCCGATCCGAACACGGTGAAGGACGTGATCGAGATCCTGCAGCGGGTGAAGCTGTACCAGCGGCTCGCGCCCTCGTTTCGCGAGCACCTCGCGGGCACGCAGCGCGGCGTGGTGCCCGAGACGCCTAAGAGCACGCACCCGGCGTTCGCGCACGTGTCGGCGCGCGTGATCGTGAACAATCGCGTGGCGCTGGACGCGGCCATGGCCCGCGCCACCGCGCTCGGCATTCCGCAGGTGACGGTGGCCGACGCCCCGCTCGAGGGGAGTGCGTCCGAAGCCGGCGCCGCGCTCGCGCGGGCCCTCATCGCGCGCCGCGCCCAGTCGGGCGGACAGGCGTCGGTGCTCATCTGCGGCGGCGAGACGACGGTGGCGATTCCGCATCCCACGCTCACGCCGGGGCTGCGGGCGCGCAGCGAGTCGGGCGCCATGCCGCCCGTGCCGCAGCCGCAGGGCGGCCGCTGCCAGGAACTGGCGCTCGCCGCGGCGCGCGTGCTCGCCGACGCCGGTGACGCCGCGCGCGGCATCACGCTCCTCGCCGCCGGCACCGACGGTCGCGACGGCCCCACCGACGCGGCGGGCGCCGCCGTGGACGCCGGCACGTGGGACGCGATCCGCGACGCGGGCCGCGACCCCGCCGCCGCGCTGGCGGCGCACGAATCGTATGCCGCGCTCGATGCCGCGGGCGCGCTGGTGCGCACCGGACCCACGGGCACCAACGTGGGCGACATCGTCATCGGGTCGATCGCCGCCTCCCCCTAGCGCCCACGCGTGACCCCGCGCGCCTGCCTCATCGTCAATCCCACCGCGGGACGCGGGCGCGGCGCGCGGCTCCTGCCGCGCGTGGCGCAGGCGTTCGCCGCGTGCGGCATCACCGACGTGCGACTCACCACGGCGCCCGGCGACGAGGCGTGCCAGGTGCGCGCCGCCCTCGACGCCGGGTGCGAGACGATCGCCGTGCTCGGCGGCGACGGCACCTGGAGCAAGGCCGCCGCCGAGCTGGCGCGGCGGGGATCGCCGGCCCGGCTGGCGCTGCTCTCCGCCGGCACGGGCAACGACTTCGTGAAGAATCTCCCCGAACCGTCGCACGACCCCGAGGCCATGGCGCGGCTCGTCGCCGGCGACGGCGTGGAGCGCCGCATCGACATGGGCGCCGTGGACGACCAGTGGTTTCTGAACGTCGCCGGGTTCGCGTTCGATGTCGCGGTGATCGAGCGCACCCGGCGCATGCGGTGGCTGGGCGGCACGGCCGTCTACGCCGCCGCGGCGCTGCGCGAACTGTTCGCGTATTCCGGGCTCGAGGTGCGCCTGGACGGCGACCTCGCGCCGTCGCGCTATCTGCTGCTCGCGTTCGCCAACGGCGCGCACTTCGGCGGCGCCTTCCACGTGGCGCCGGGCGCCCGGGTGGACGACGGACTGCTCGATGCGATCGCGATTCCCGACGTGGGCGTGCTGGCGCGTCCCGCGCTGCTGGCGCGCGCCGCGCGAGGCACGCACCTCGGCCATCCGCGCGTGACGGCGCGGCGCGCCGCAGCATTCACGCTCCGCTTCGCGGCGCCGCCCCTGTACGAAGCCGACGGCGAATTGCGGCGCGCCGCGTCGGCGGAAGTGTGCGTGGAGAGCCGGCCGGGCGTCTTGCGGGTGCTGGCCGCGCGCGAGGGCTGATCGCGCAGCGCCTCCCGCCGATCGGTCACCCGTCGGCCAACGAGTGCCGTTCCACCGAGCCGCTGAGCGTGCGGCCGCCCAGCGTGACGTACAGTTCCCCGCCCGTCACCGACAGGTCGAGCTTCATCCTGCGGTCCAGCCGTTCGACCAGCGCGGCCAGCAGCTCGCGGTCCACGCCGAGCACGTCGATCGCCTCGCGCCGGTGGATGCGTTCGCCACTCAGCTGGCGCACCAGCGCCTGCGGGTCCTTGTGCGTGTACACCACCACGCGCGGCGCGGCCTTGCTCGCCTTGTGGAGGCGCGCCGCATCGGGCGTGCCGATCTCGATCCACACCAGCAACGCGCCGGTGAGATCGCGCACCACCACCGCCGGCTCGTCGGGCTCGGCCAGCCCCTTGGAGAACGCGATCCCCTCGCGATACTCGAGGCAGTAGGCGAGCACGCGGGTGAGCAGATATTCGGGCGTTTCCGACGGATGCTGGGCCACCTTGAAGGCCAGCGATTCGTACACGCCGCGGTCCACGTCGGCGAGCTGGATCTCGAAGTTGTAGATCGTGGCGGAGAGGGCCATGGCACGGGGCGGAGGGGATGGGATCGACTCCTGAAACTAGTCGCGCGCCGGGCGGATCCCGCCGGCGCGTTCCCGAGAATCTTGCGGCCGCCCTTCCTCCCCGACCGCGGCGACTGCAACTTTCCCCCATGAGTAAGGCCCCGTTCACCGTCGGCATCATCCAGGACGCCGCCACCGCCGACGCCACCGCGTCCGTGGCGGCCACGGTGACGCGCGTGCGTGAGGCCGCGGCGCGCGGCGCGCAGATCGTCTGCCTCAAGGAGCTCTTCAACGCGCCGTACTTCTGCAAGGTGGAGCACGCCGAGCGCTTCGACCTCGCCGAGCCGATTCCCGGTCCCACCACCGCCGCCATGCAGCAGCTGGCCCGCGAGTTGGAGATCGTCCTCATCGTGCCGCTGTTCGAGAAGCAGGCGCCGGGCGTGTATCGCAACTCGGCCGCCGTGATCGACGCCGACGGCGCGCTCCTGGGTGTGTACCGCAAGATGCACATCCCCGACGATCCGCTCTTTCTCGAGAAGTACTACTTCACGCCCGGCGACGGCACGCCCGATGCGACGCTCGACGCGCGCGTCGTGGCGCAGGCCGCCGGGTTCAAGGTGTGGAAGACGCGCTACGCGGACATCGGCGTGCTCATCTGCTGGGACCAGTGGTATCCCGAGGCCGCCCGCATCACGGCGCTGCTCGGCGCCGACATCATCTTCTATCCCACGGCCATCGGCTGGCACCCGGCCGAGAAGGCGCAGTACGGCGCCGCGCAGGTGGACGCGTGGCGCACCGCGCAGCGCGCGCACGCCATCGCCAACGGCGTGTTCGTGGCCGCGCCCAACCGCGTGGGCTTCGAAACCGAGCCGGGAACCGGCGGCCTCGAATTCTTCGGCCACTCCTTTGTCAGCGACCCGTTCGGACGTCTCATAGCCGACGCCGGCTCCGATCCCGAAGTGCTGGTCGCCACCTGCGACCCCAGGCTCATCGAGGACACCCGGCGCAACTGGCCTTTCCTTCGCGACCGCCGCATCGATGCCTACGCGCCGATCCTCAGCCGATATCTCGGCGCCTAAGCGCGCCACCCCCACGTCGTCCCGCCGGTTTCCCGCCGAGTGGGAACCGCACACGGCCACGTGGATCGCGTGGCCGCACCACGAGCCGGATTGGCCCGGCAAGCTCGACGCCATCCACTGGGTGTACGCCGAGATCGCGCGCGTGCTCGCCGCGCACGAGCCGGTGGAGATCCTCTGCCGCGACGAGGACGCCGCGCGCCGCGCCCAGGGCTACCTCGCCGCCCACGACGTGCGCCGGAACGTGCGCATCCACCTCGCGCCCACCGACCGCGTGTGGCTCCGCGACTCGGCGCCGACCACGGTGATGCGTCCCGACGGCAGCGTGGAGCTGATCAACTGGGAGTTCAATGCCTGGGCCAAGTACGACAACTACGCGCGCGATCGGGTGATCGGCGCCGCCATCGCCCGCATCAGCGGACTGCGCCTGGAAGCGGCCACGCGGCCGGACGGCGCGCCGCTCGTGCTCGAGGGCGGCGCCATCGACACCGATGGGCGCGGCACCCTGCTCGTGACCGAGGAATGCCTGCTCTCCGACGTCCAGGCGCGCAATCCGGGGCTCTCGCGCGCCGATTACGAGCGCGCGTTCGCCACCTGGCTCGGCATCCGCAAGACGATCTGGCTGGGCGAGGGATGCGTGGGCGACGACACGCACGGCCACGTGGACGACGTGGCGCGGTTCGCCGCGCACGACGTGGTGCTCCTGGCGTACGAGGAGGATCCGGCCGACGAGAACCACGCGCGCTCCAAGGACAACCTCAAGCGGCTGCAGGCGGCGGGCGGCAAGAAGGGCGACTTCACGGTCATCAAGCTGCCCTTTCCGCGCCCCGTGACGATGAACGGCGAGCGCCTCCCGGCCAGCTACGCCAACTTCTACATCGCCAACGGCGTCGTGATCGTGCCCACGTTCAACGATCCCAACGATCGCGTGGCGCTCAACATCCTCGCCGAGATCATGCCCGACCACCAGATCGTCGGCATCCACGCCGTGGATCTCGTGTGGGGACTGGGCACGCTGCACTGCCTCACGCAGCAGCAGACGCGCGGCGCGTAGACCGCCGGATCAAGGCTGCGGGATGGCCTGAACGCCCTCGGGCGCGATGGCGCCGGCCGCGCGATCGACCTGCAACACCGGCGCGTCGTGGACGATGATGCCCCCGCGGTACGCCGCGTACCCCACGAGCGCCGCGCCGACGAGCGCCGCGATCAGCACCAGCTCCCGTAGCCACGCCGGCAGCGCCCCCACGTCGCTGGCCCGCGCGCGCCACCAGGCATACGCCGAGATCGCGCCGCCGATGAGCAGCGCCCAGAGGGCGGCGTACGCGGCGGAGGAGTGCGCGCCGATCGTGCCTCGCAGCACGAACGCGCGCTGCCGAATCTCGTCCGACGCCGATTCGCCCGTGAGGATGGCGACCACGGCGGCGATCGCGGCCAGCACCATGAGCTGCAGCCCCGCCCGCCAGTAGAAATCGCGCCGCGTGACGGCTCCCACGGCGAGCGACGTCAGTCCGACGATGCTCAGCACCACCGGAAAATGGTTCACGAGCAGGTGCAGGTGCGCGGCGTCGATCGGCATGACCTCTCCTGGTTGGGCCCAGCGGGATGCTCCCTGCATCCTAGAAACCTCGGCCGCCGCTCGCCAGACCACCGGACCGGCTGATGTGCTCGGGGCTGGAGTTGGTTAGATTGGGGGACGTCACGGCATCGCATCCCCGGCGAGCCGGCAGTAGATGGCGACGACGCCATGGTCCGCCCTTCCTCTCCGTCGTCTCCCTTCCTCATCGTGCGAAAGCTCTACACTCTCCTCGGCCTGATCCTGATCGGTTGCGGCGGGTCCGGCTCCGGCGCCGTGGCGCGCTTCGGCGCGGCCGGCCCGTGGAACGAAGCCTACGGCGCGATGAACCGCCGCGGCATGGAATTGGCCTACGATCAGATCAAGGCTCGTCCCGAATTCTCCAGCCACCCGGTGGAGATCGACTGGCAGAACGACGAGGCCGACGGCCAGAAGGCGACGGCCATCGCCCGGCACTTCGTCACCGATCCCTCGGTGGTCGCCGTGATCGGCCACGTGAACTCGGGCACCGAGGTCGCGGCCGCCAAAGTCTACGACGCCGGCCACCTGGTCTCGGTGGCGACCACGGCCACGTCGCCCGCGCTCACCGGCATCTCGCCATGGGTGTTCCGGGTGATCCCCAGCGATTCGATGAACGGCCTGCAGATGGCGCGATTCGCCGGCACGCGGCTGGGCAAGCGGCGCGCCGCCATCCTCTACGAGAACAACGCCTACGGGCGCGGCCTGGCCGACGCCTTCCGGCGCAACTTCAGCGGGAGCGTGGTGGCGTTCGATCCGATCGCCGAGGGCTCGCAGAACTTCGAGCCCTACGTGGCCTATCTCAAGACGGTGAACCCCGACCTCGTGTTCGTGCCCGGGACCGACGCCTCCGGCATCGCGTTCCTGAACGAGGTGCGGCGCGAGAAGTTCGGCGCCACCCTGCTCGGTGGTGACGGATGGACCGGTCTCACCGTCGATACAGTGAACGCGGACGGAGTCTACGTGGGCGCGCCGTTCAGCGCCCAGAACCCCGACCCCGCGGTGCAACGGTTCGTGCAGGATTTCAAGGCCAAATTCGGACTCACGCCCGACGGCAACGCGGCCCTCGCCTACGACGCCACCAACCTCTTGTATTTCGCGCTCACCAGGGTCGGACCCAACCGCAGCAAGATCCGTGACTTCCTCGCCGGCCTCGACGCGGCCACGGCATGGAAGGGCGTTACGGGCAATCTCTATTTCGGCACCACCGGCGATCCGATCGGCAAGAGCGTGGTGATGACGGTCATCCATCACGGCGCCCTGCAGGTGGTGGAGGGCGCCCAATGAACGTGTCGCTGCGCGACCTGGGAACGATCCGCGGCCGGCTCTGGACGGGGTTCGGCGGGCTGGTAGCGCTGCTCGTGATCGCCGCCGTGCTGGCCCGCAGTTCGATGGGCACGCTCGCCGATACCATGACGTCCACGCTCAGCGCGGTCCAGGAAGAATCCCGCCTCGCCGCGCAGCTCTCGGGCGCCGTGGAGCAGACGCTCGAAGCCGGCTCCCAGTACGTGGAGACCCGCGACAGCTCCGCCGAGCGCACCTTCCAGGACGAGGGGTGGGCCGCCCACAACATCCAGCGCGCGATGAACAATCGGCCCGGACAGACCGCCGAGGAGCTCGGCGTGCTCGCGTCGATCGACGCCAAGCTGTCCGACCTCGAGGTGAAGTACACGCTCGCCCACCGGCTGGCCGACCTCGGCCGCGCCGCCGACGCGCACCAGCAGGCCGCCAAGGCGCGCGCCGTGGTGGGCCCGTTGCTCGCCAACATCGACCGCCTCGCCGAGCTCAAGTCCCAGAAGGCCGCCGCCGCGTCGACGCAACTCGCCGCCGAAACCACGCGCCGCGGCACGATCATGCTCGGCCTCATCGGCCTCGCCCTGCTCATCGGCGTGATCGTCGTCGTGATCACGGTGACATCGGTGGGCCGCCCTCTGGACGCGCTCGTCGCGCACGCCGAGCGGCTCAGCCGCGGCGACCTCACGGCCCGCACCACCGCCCCGATGCCGGGCGAGTTCCGCATCCTCGCCGACGCGATGAACCGCACCGGCGACTCGCTGTCACGCGTCGTGGCGGCCGCCGCGCGCACCGCCGAGAGCGTGTCGAGCTCGGCCCACCAGCTGTCGTCGGTGTCGGAGGAGATCGCCGTGTCGGCCAGCCACATGGCCAACGCGATGTCCGAGGTCTCGCACGGCGCCGAAACCCAGGTCCATCAGATCCGCACGGTGGACGAGACGCTCACGACTCTGCGCAACACGTCGGGCCAGGTGAAGGCCCGCGCCGACGAGGTGCACGCGCTGGCCGCCGAGATCGAGCGCGCGGCGAGCGAGAAGCGCGTGGAGATCGAACACGCCCTGGCCATCCTCACCGACGTGAAGACCAGCGTCGAGCAGGCGGCCAGCGAGGTCACGGCGCTCACCACCGCCGCCGCCGACATCACGCGGTTCGTGCAGACGGTGAGCCAGATCGCCGAGCAGACCAACCTGCTGGCGCTCAACGCCGCCATCGAGGCCGCCCGCGCCGGCGACGCCGGCCGCGGATTCGCCGTCGTGGCCGACGAGGTGCGCAAGCTCGCCGAGCAGTCGCAGAAGGCGGCGCAGGACGTGGCCCAGATGACCGGCCTCGTCACCACGCGGGTCACCACCAGCGCGCGGGCCATGGAATCGGGCGCCACCCGCGTGGGCGAGATCGAGCGCGTGTCGCGGGAGATCGACGAGGCGCTGCGGATCATCACCACCGCGGCTGCCAAGACGCGGGCGGCGGCCACCGGTGTATCGGTCGCCGCCGAGCAGAACACCGGCGCCGTGACCAGCGCCAGCGCCGGCCTCGACACGATCGCCAAGACCGCCGAGAATCACGCCGCCGCCGCGCAGGAGGTGAACGCCTCCACCGAGGAGCAGAGCGCGGCCTGCCAGGAGATGACCTCGGCCAGCAACGCGCTGCTGGCCGAGAGCGTGGAGTTGAAGGAACTGGTCGGCGGCTTGAAGACCTGACTTTACGGTAGGAGGGTAGGACGGTAGGGGGGTAGGACGGATAACTGCAAACGCCGTTTACCTACTACCCCCCTACCGTCCTACCCTCCTACCAGCCGTTATCAGTTCTTAGTTGGCGCTCCATTGTTCACGCAGCGCGCGTGCGGATCGGCCGGCTTGGGCTGATCCACCACGACACGGTGGTCGAGGTCCGCCACCTTCACCGCCACGTCGTACACCAACTGCGCCACGCGCGCCATGTGCGCGTAGTCGATGTACTCCGGCTCGTCGGTGACCTGGTGATAGTCGCCGTGCAGCCCGGTGGTGAAGAAGGTGATCGGGATGCCGTAGCGCGCGTAGTTGTAGTGATCGCTGCGGCAGTAGATGTTGTCGGCCTGGCCCGGCGCGTCGAACCGGTAGTCGAACCGGAACGGCATCGCTTCGGTCTGGTTCACCGACTCCACCATGTCGCCCAGTTCGGTGGACAGCCGGTGCGAGCCCACGAGCTGGAGGTAGGTGGGTCCGCCCACGGGCAGGTCCTGCGCGTCGCCGCGGCCATCCATGTCGATGTTGAGCTGGGCCACGATCGAGTCGCGCGGAACCGTCGGGTGATCGGTGAACCACTCCGAACCCCACAGCCCCTTCTCCTCGCCCACGTGCCAGACGAAGATGATCGACCGTTCGGGCTTCACGGCGCTCTTGGCGAACGCCTCGGCCAACTCGAGCACCGTCACCGTGCCGGAGCCGTCGTCGTCGGCGCCGTTGCTGATCGAGTCGAGGCGGATGGGCCGCAGCTTGCGCACGCTGTCGAGGTTGATGTGGATGTCGCGCAACGCCTGTTCCTGCTCCGCCGTCGGCCGCTCACCGCGCGCCAGCATGCCGGTGATCGCGTACCGCGCCGCGTTGTACAGGTGCAGCGAGTCGTGGTCCACCGGCGGTCCCTGGCGGATGCCGATGTGATCGTTGTGGGCGCCGATCGCCACGTATTCGCCGCGCAGCTTGGGATCCGAACCCGGCAGGATCGCCACCACGTTGCGCGCCGGCGCCGGCTTCTCGATGTACCGCGGATTGCCCGCCACCGTCTTGCCCAGCGTGCCCTTGGCGGCCTGCGCCGCCGGCATCCCGAGCAACACCTCCGCGGCATGCGCGCTGATCGTGAGCGTGGCCGCCTGCGCCGGCAGCGGCGCGGCCGACGGATTCTTGAAGATCACGTTGCCGGCGCGCGGCCGGGCGGTCCGCACCGCGGCCTCCCACGCGTCGCCCGTCTCGATCGTCGCGATGCCCGCCGCCTCAGCCAGCGGATTCACCGCGCCGCGGCCGCGCCCGCCGCCGAATCCCCGACCGCCGCGCCCCCGGCCCCCCGGACGCGCCGTGAGGATCACCAGCTTGCCGCGCACCTGGTCGGCCGTGAGTTCGTTGGTCGTGTCGCCCTGCTCGCCGCCGTAGATGGCCTGCGCGCCGTTCACCGATCGCGGATCACCGCCGCGCCCCGGGCTGGCCACGAAATCCCTGAACGCCACGAGCCTGGTCTTGCCCACGACGAGCGTCGATTTCGGGTCGAGCGACCGCTGGAACACCGGCAGGTTCTGGAAGTAGGTGCCGTGGTCGCCGGCCGGCTTGAGGCCCAGCGCCTTGACCTGCGCCGCGATGTAGGACGTGGACTTGAGATGGCCGATCGTGCCGGTCTCGCGGCCCTGCATCGAATCGTCGGCGAAGATGTAGAGCCGCGTCATCAGATCGCCGGCCGTGATCGCAGCCGTCGTGGGCTGCGGCTTGTGCTTGAGTGGAAGCTCCTGCTGCTGGGCCGCCAGCGCGGCCGGGAGGACCATCAGGGCGCCAAGGCGCCGAATCACGCGGAAGGAAGTCACGTGCCGATCCTGGGATGGGGGTGGGGTGGACTTGCATATCGTGTACGCGTGCGGCCGGCGGGATGCTGAATGACGACGGTAGGGCGGTAGGACGGTAGGGGCGTAGGACGGGAACAGCGTTCAGACCTAAACCGTGTTATCCTGTCCCCGTACTTCCGCAGCCGCCGTCCTACCCCCCTACCGCCCTACCGCCCTACCGTCCCCATGCTCCACCTCGAGACCATCGCCGTCCACGCGGGGCACGCCCCCGACCCGGCCAGCGGAGAGGTCACCCCCGCGATCCACCTCTCCACCACGTACGAGCGCGCCCCCGACGGCACGCTCCCGGGCGGCTACCTCTACACGCGCAACGACAATCCCAACCGGCATGCGCTCGAGCAGTGCCTGGCCCAGCTCGAAGGGGGCGTGGACGCGGCGTGCTTCGCGTCGGGGTCGGCGGCCACGATGGCCGTGTTCCAGGCCCTCGAATCGGGCGCCCACGTCCTCGCGCCCGACGATGCCTATTACGGAACCATCAAGCTGGCGCGCGAGGTGTTCGGACGGTGGGGCCTCGAGCTGTCGGTGGTGGACATGACCGACCTGGCCGCCGTGCGCGGCGCGATGCGGCCCAACACCAGGGTCCTCTGGATCGAGACCCCGTCCAATCCGCTCGTGCGCGTGGTGGACATCGCCGCCCTCGCCGCCATCGGCCGCGCCGCCGGCGCCCACGTCGTGGTGGACAACACCTGGGCCACGCCGGTGCTGCAGCGGCCCCTCGACCTCGGCGCCCACCTCTCGTTCCACTCCACCACCAAGTACCTCGGCGGTCACAGCGACGTGCTGGGCGGGGCGCTCGTGACCGGCGCCGCGGACGCGTTCTGGGAGCGCGTGCGCACCGTGCAGGCCAGCGGCGGCGCGGTGCCGTCCCCCTTCGACTGCTGGCTCACCCTGCGCGGCATCCGCACCCTGCCCTGGCGCGTGCGCGGCCAGACCGACAACGCCCGTCGCATCGCCGACGCCCTGGCCCGGCATCCCGCGGTGACCGTGGTGCACTACCCGGGCCTGCCCACGCATCACGCGCACGCGCTCGCGGCGCGCCAGATGCGCGCCCCAGGCGCCATGCTGTCGTTCGAGGTGAAGGGCGGACGCGACGCCGCGCTCGCCGCCATCGCGCGGCTGCAGATCGTCACCCGGGCCACGAGCCTGGGCGGCACCGAATCGCTCATCGAGCACCGGGCCACCGTCGAACCTCCGGACACCAAGACGCCGCAGGCGCTGCTGCGGCTCTCCGTGGGGCTCGAGCATGCCGACGATCTCATCGCCGACCTCGACGCCGCCCTCCGCGGCCCCACGTCGCGATAGCTTTCGGGCATGACGCCGGCTGCCCCCGCGGTGCTCCTGCTGAGCGGTGGACTCGATTCCACCACGCTCCTCGCCCTCGCCCGCTCGAGGGGACACGACGTGTACGCGATGTCGTTCCGCTACGGGCAGCGCCACGCGCACGAACTGGACGCGGCGCGGCGCGCGGCCGCCCGATGGGCCGCGGTCGAGCACGTGGTCGTGGACATCGATCTGCGCGTGTTCGGCGGCTCGGCGCTCACCAGCGACACCCCGGTGCCCAAGGACCGCGCGGCTGCCGAGATGGGAACCGGCATCCCCATCACCTACGTGCCGGCCCGCAACACGATCTTCCTCTCGTTCGCGCTGGCCTGGGCCGACGTGCTCGGCGCCCGCGACATCTTCATCGGGGTCAACGCGCTGGACTATTCGGGATATCCCGACTGCCGGCCGGAGTACGTCGCGGCCTACGAGCGCATGGCCAACCTCGCCACGCGGGGCGGCGTCGAGGGCTCCGCGCCCGTGCACATCAACGCGCCACTCATCGCGATGACCAAAGCCGAGATCATCCGGCTGGGCACCGCGCTGGGCGTGGACTACGGCGCCACCACCAGCTGCTACGATCCCGACGACGCCGGCGCCGCGTGCGGCCACTGCGACGCGTGCCAGCTCCGCCGCAACGGATTCGCCCAGGCGGGGCTCGTGGATCCGGCGCGGTACCGCGCGTGACGGCGCCGGCGGCGTAGCGATGTACACGGTCAACGAGATCTTCTACACGCTGCAGGGCGAGGGCTATCACGCCGGCCGGCCCGCCGTGTTCTGCCGCTTCAGCGGCTGCAACCTCTGGACGGGACGCGAAGCCGATCGCGCCACCGCCGCGTGCCGCTTCTGCGACACCGACTTCCTGGGCGTGGGCCCCGATGGCGGCAAGTTCGCCACGCCCGAATCGCTCGCCGACACGATCGCCGGACGGTGGCCGCGAACCGCGCCCAACCGCGGACACCCGTTCGTGGTCTGCACCGGCGGCGAGCCGCTGCTGCAACTCGACGCGCCGCTCATCGCGGCGCTCCACGCGCACGGCTTCGACGTGGCGGTGGAGACCAACGGCACGCAGCCGGCGCCCGCCGGCCTCGACTGGGTGTGCGTGAGCCCCAAGGCACGCGCGCCGCTCGTGCTCACGCGCGGCGACGAACTCAAACTGGTGTATCCGCAGGACGGCGGCGCGCCGGAGCGCTACGCCGATCTGGCCTTCGCCAATTTCTTCCTGCAGCCGATGGACGGACCCGACGCCGCGCCCAACACGCGCGCCGCACTCGACTATTGTCTGGCGCACCCGCAATGGCGCCTGAGCCTGCAGACCCACAAGGCCCTCGGCATCCGGTAAGCGGAATCTTTGCGGAACACGCCGCGCCGGGGCGAGTATCGCAGTCCATCGCGCGGAATTTCATGTTGACCGATCGCTGTCCACGGGCCATCTTTCCAACCCGCGATTCGCGGCGCGCGGCCCTGGCCGGCCGCCGCCTTCCCAAGCCCCTCGGCATGCTCACTCGTCGGCCCACGCCGCTTCGCCTCGCCCGCGCCGCCCTGACCGCCGTACTGGTGGCGGGCGCCGGCATGGCGATCGCGCCGGCCGCCGGGGCCCAGGAAGTGAAGCCGTTCGTGGCGCTGAACACGCCCCTGGCCACCGACGGGCCCAAGCCCTTTGCCCGGTTCAGCGAGTCGGCCGATGCGATGCGCGATTCCATCGTCGCCCTCGCCCGGGCGCAGCTGGGCAAGCGCTACGTGCTCGGCGGCACGTCGCCGGAGCGCGGATTCGACTGCAGCGGGCTCGTGAAGTACGTCCTCGGTTTGCTCGACGTCTCGGCGCCGCGGACGGCGCGCCTCCAGGCGCATCTGGGCGAGGCCGTGGCCAAGGATCGCAGCGAGCTCAAGCCCGGGGACCTGCTCACCTTCGGCCGGTCGCGCCGCGGCGCCAGCCACGTGGCCATCTACGTGGGCGACGGCCGGTACATCCACGCCAGCGTCACCGCCGGCCGCGTGATCGAGACCACGCTCGACCGCACCGATTCGCCCCTCGTCCGCGCCTGGCGCGGCGTGCGGCGCATCTTCGAACCCACCGCCGACAGCACCACGAAAGCGGGCGACGGCTGATCGCCGTCGCCCGTGGGTGGCTGCTCGTCGGCGCGCTGCGCTAGCGGCGCACGAACACATTCCCCTGTAACGAGCGCCCCCAGCACGCCGTGCTCGCCAGCGGGGCGTTCATGGTGCCCCCGCTCCCCGAATTCTGCGCGATCATCGCCTGCGACGAGGTCTGCGCGCGCGGCACCGGCTGCGTGATCTCGGGCTGCGTGTAGGCGGGCGGCGCGGCCTGCGTCGAATATCCCCCGCCCGGAGCCACGGCCTGGGCCGTGCACTGCCGCTGCACCTGCTCGTACCCATTGCCGAAGTTGGCATACACGAGCCCGTCCGTTCCGACCATCACGGGAACGTTCAGGTTCGTGTAGCTCCGAGGCGCGTAGTACTGCCGGGAGTTGTAGTTGTCGTAGCCGCCGCGGCGTTGCCGCGGGGCCGACTGGGCCTGGGACCGCGCCGGTCCGGCGCTTCCCATGGACGACGCGGGCGGCGCCTTCTGCGGCGGCAGCGGCCGCGCCTGCCCGAGCGCCGGGCTGGCCAGCAGCGCGCTCGCTCCACCGATCGACAGCAGCATCTTCAGGGTCCGCATGGTGTCTCCCACTCGAGGTCCTTCACTCTGACCCTACGCAAGCATACCGCAAACCGCAACTCGGGGTTCCCAATGCAGACGCGCGGGGAGCCTGGGCCCCCCGCGCGTCGCGTCCAACCGTTGCTCCGCCCGGTTCAGCGCGGCGGCATCAGGTTGTCGCCCCCCGCCACGATCACGAACTCGTCGCGGCGGTTCTGCGACCAGCACGACTCCTCATGCTCGGTGCACACGGGGTGCTCCTCGCCGAAGCTCACGATGTCGATGCGGCCCGCATCGATGCCCTTGGCCACCAGGTACCGGCGCGCCTCTTCGGCGCGCCGCATGCCGAGCGCCTGATTGTACTCGTCGGACCCCCGCTCGTCGGCGTTGCCTTCGATGCGGATGCGGACGCCGGAGTTGGCCTGGAGAATGGGGAACTTCGCGTCGAGCGCGCTCTTGGCGTCGTCGCGCAGATTCGACTTGTCGTAGTCGAAGAAGATCTTGGTTTCGAGCGCGGCCGTGAGGCGAGCCGCCTCGGCGGCGCGTGCGCTGTTGGCGGCGTCGATGCTATCCTGTCGCGCCCTGGAGGCCGCGGCGATGGAATCCTGGCGCGCCTTCTCGCGCGCCGCGTCGGCCCGCGCGATCGAATCGGCGCGGCGCGCCTGATCGATGCTGTCCTGGTTGATCACCGGGGGCTTGGGAGTGGGCGCCGGCGCGGCCTCCGATCCGTTCCCGAGCAGGAAGCTCAGACCGGCGCGGAGTTCCACGTTCGAGGACCGGGCTGCGTTGGGGTTGTTGCCCACCGCTACGGTGGGGTACGCGAACCGCGAGTCCGCCGGATTCTCCACGTATTCCACCAGGCCGTCGAACCGGAGCGCCACGGTCTGATTGAGGTTCCAGCGGTAGCCTATTGCCGGGCTGAGCGAGAAGTCGCGCCCGCCGTCCACCGTCTCGCCGCCGAACCCGACGCCGATCAGCACCTGATTGCCGGCCACCGGCAGATTGTACGTCACGCGCGCCGCGTACGTCTGATACGACTTGGAGCCGGACTCGAGGCGCGGCGGCTTCTCGGTGAGGCTGGAGCTGGCCAGATCGGCCTCCAGCTCCCACCGCGGAGTGACGAACACTCCCGCGCGGCCGCCCACCCCGAACCCGTTCTTGAGGGCCCACGGGGTATCCATGATGGAAAACTGACCGAATCCGCCCAGCTCCACCGTTCCCGCCTTCTGCGCCCCTGCGGGCACGGCGAGCACGGCGAGCACGAGCGCAGCGAGCGCTGGGGAAATTACACGATGTGCTTTCATAAATTATTGTCTCCGTTGGAGTTAGAGCACCCATTGGGGCGGCTCATCATCGCACCGGCGTCCCCGCAGCGTCGCCAACGTGCATGGTGCCATCCATACCCGATGGGGTCAGTCAGCCGCGCACCCGGCGGAGAACACGGGTTGCCACGAGCTTGAAGACTGTTTGCATAACGCATTAACTGCCGCTGATGCCTCTGGAAACGTCGCCAGATGGCAGTTAACGCGCAAGACGGCCGCCCTTAATTCACGAATTCGTTGTCCTGGGGCCGGGGCGGCCAGCGGTGCGCCGGCGCAGCGCGCCATCACTGAATTCTCAAGATCACCAGGCGCAGCGGATGGCCGGCCGCCAGCGGCTCCCCCGACGGTGCGTGCACGTCGAGGAGCTGGGGCGCCGTCTGGGAGCCCGAGAGGTCGAAGAACGCGCCCGAACCGCCGGCCAGCAGCGGCACCTGCTGCACCCAGCGCCCGAAGGCTTCGGCGTGCACGCCCAGCGGCCACGCCGAGAAGTCGGTGGGAAAATCGGCGTTGAGTCCGGCATCGATGTCGCGCAGGTTCCAGCTCGGCACCACGTAGCGCGCGCCGGGCGGCGCGGCGAATCCCGGATAGTCGTCGGCCGCGAGGGCCATCGTGAAATAGCCGTCCAGCTCGTCCCAGCTCCGGCCCGTCTTGTCGGTGATGTTCTGCACGCCCTGCATGGTGGCGTCGCGCACGAGCGGCTTGAGCAGGTCCGACTCCTGCGTGGAGTACTGGTCCAGGAGCCACCGCGCGAACAGCCACGCGCTGCCGTAGATGTCGGCGTCGGCCGATCCCGACGACAGGAAGGACGTGGCCTCGTTCTGCGCCATGTAGTCGTACAGGAACGAGAACTGGTCGGCCATCAGGTACTCCGAGCCGAAGCACGGGCTGCCCACCGTCGCCCCGCGCACGTCGCAGGACACGGTGCCCTGGTAGCCGGCGTCCGACTTCCACCCCGCCGCCGGCGCATAGAGCGTGCGCGCGTACAACTCCGCCGCCACCTGGGCCGTGCCCTCCTCGAACCAGCTCTCTTCGAGGTCGGTGCCCACGGGGTCGGCGAACCGCTCGGCGATGGCCGTGATGTGCTTGGTCTCGTGGATGAGCGTGGACGGGATGATGCTCTTCCAGCCGGCGATCGTGGTGATGTCGGCCGCGCTTCCCGCGGCGGTGAGCGGCACCCGCGCGTAGAACAGTTCGGTGTTGTTGCTCGACGGCACCTGCGCGTCGTACGACGGCGGGAACATGTCGCACGCCGTGACGAACCCGAGGAGCCCCGGCGACTCGTCGCTCACCTTGCGCGTGAACAGCATCGTCACCTTGCCGTTGCCGGCCAGCGAGTCGTCGAACGCCATCGGATCGCCGAAGTACGTGGTGAGGATGGGGTACATCACGCTGTCGAACGTCTTCCCGAGGGCCACGTACTCGCTGTCCATCTGGCCGGCGAGCGGCGAATCGGTGGCCTCGAGCACGATGCCGTGCGCGCCCACGTACACCACCCGCGCCGTCACGTTGACGAACGTCTGGCACCCGCTGCCGGTGCCGTATTTGAGGGTCACGGTATCGCCCACCGTCTGCGGAATGAGGGGCACGGTGGCGCGGGCGCCCCCGCCCGCGGCGTTCAGCGCGGGGCGGCGAGCGCCGCGCGCTTTCATGGCCGCGATCAGCGGGCGCACCGCCGCGATCTGGCGGGCCTCGCGTTCGGCGTGTCCGTCGACCAGGTGCATCCACGCGGCGCGCAGGGGCCCGCGCGCTGCGGGCCGCGGCGCCGTGAGCGTCCGGGGGGCGGGGCGGGCTCGGCTCGCCGCGGCAGCCGCGGCCCCCGTCACCCCGCCGGCGCCCCGCACCTCGAACCCCGTGATGCCGTCGGCCACGGGAAAGTCGTTGTACACATCCACCAGATATCGCCCGCCGCTGCCGAGGAGTTCGTTGCACCCCACCTGCGACGGATCGGTGATCATCAGCACCTGGCCGGCCGCGATCGTGCGCTGGACGGCGATCTGCAGCGCGTGCTGCGCGGAGTCGGGCACCGACCCCAGCGTGAGCGCCGTGCTTCCGCTCTTGCCGTCGCTGGTGGCGGTGATCGTCACCGTGCCCAGGGTGTTGGTGACCACCACCGGCACCGGACCCGTGGGGGTGCACGGCAGGGTGGCGGGGATCGTGACCGTGAGCTGCGTGGCGCCGGCCGCCGTGACCAGCACCGGCGTGCCCGACACCGTGACCTGCACCCCATTCGCCGCGGCGGCGAAGTTCGATCCGGCGATGGTCGCGGTAGCGCCCACCGTGAGCAGCGCCGGCGCGATCGTGGCTATTTGGGGGCGGGGCGCGCTGGCGACGACGGTCACCACGCCGTCGGCGGAGACCGTGGCCCTGGTGGAATCCGACGTCGTCCAGGTGACGGGGAAGCCGGTGATCGGCGCACCGTTGGCGTCGGTGACCAGGGCGCTCAGCCGCAGCGTGTCGCCGGGCGTGAGCGCCTGCGCGGTGGGCGTGACGGTCACGCGGGCCACGCCGGTGGGAATGACCGTGATCGCCGTCGATCCCGTGCGTCCCTCGCTCGTGGCGCTGATCGTGGTCGCGCCCGCGGCAACGGCCGTGACCAGTCCGCCGGCCGACACCGCGGCGACGGCGGCGTTGGTGGAGCTCCACGTGAGCGCGCGCCCGGTGAGCGCGTTGCCCGCGGCGTCGAACAGGCTGGCCGTGAGTTGCACCGTGTCGCCCACGTGGAGCGACGGGCTGGGCGTCGTCAGCACCACGCGGGCCACCGGGGCCGGGGCCAGTGGCGTGGCGTCGCGCGCGGCGCCGCAGCCTGCGGCGGCGAGGGCGAGGGCGGCAAACGTCAGGCGGCGAACGGTGGGGAGCATGCGGGGGGGCGGCAGGAGAGGCGGCGCAGGCGTCGCGTGGGGAGTGCGCACGTTGCGGCCCGGCGGGGGGGGCGTCAACCGGGCATTTGGTGTCCGTACGGTTGCCATACGTCCGGGGGGGGCGTGCAGATTGGTAGGCATGACGACCCGGGATGTCTGGCAGGGAGCCCGCGCGGCATTCGAAACGCCGGCCTGGATCCGGCCCGAGCGGTTGGCGGGGCTGCTCACGCTGCCTGCCGATGCGCCGGCGGTGGCGCGGGCCGAGCCCGCGTCGGCGCTCGGGGCGGCGCGGCGCGCGCTGCGCGTGCTGTCGTGGCTGCCCGGGGGGCGCTGGCGCACGAGCTGCCTGTACGAGAGCGTGGCCGAGTGCGTGGTGCTCCGCCGCTCGGGAATCCCGGCGGCGGTGTGCATCGGGGTGAAGCGGGACGCCGGCGGATCGCCCGCGATCGCGGCGCACGCGTGGGTGGCGCGGGGCGAAGCCGACACGCGGTTCCACGGCTTCGCGACGCTGGCCGTGCTCGACGCGCTGCGCGCGCAGCGGTGACGGGGGCCGGAGTATAAGGAAAGACAAATGTTTGCGGCGGCGGGCGGCTTTGTATTTCCTTAGCGTGCCTGACGGTGCCATACGCCGGGGTGGACGCTTGATTGCCGCTCCGTACGTCGCGACGCGGCGTCGAGAATCGGTACTTTCTTCGCCACCCCGAGGTGACTCCACACCATCCGGGGGAGTTTGTTCTTCGGTAGCCGCATGACCCACGCGTCCCGCCCCGGCGACGCCTCGCGGCCTGCCCGTCCCACCGCACCATCCCTGTCCCAGTTTGTCGGGGCGATTTCACACCACATGCTTGCCACGGAGGCGAGACCATGCGAATGCAGCATTGGCGGATCGTGCTCGGTGCAATGGCCATGGCGATTCTGCCCGGCGTTGCAGCGGCACAAGGACTGAGAATCACGGGCCGCGTTCAGGGCTCGGCCGGGGAACCGACCCCGGGCGCCGCCGTGGCCCTCGAGGGCATGGGCATCGGCGCCACCGTCGGCCCCGACGGCCGCTACACCATCATCGTCCCCGACGCCCGCGTGAGCGGACAGACGGTGACGATCACCGCCCGCGCCATCGGGTTCACGGCGCTGACGCGCCGCATCGTGCTCACCGGTTCCGAGATGACGCAGGACTTCGCGCTCGTCTCCGCGCCGTTGCGGCTCTCGGAGATCGTCGTCACCGGTTCTGGCACCCAGACGACGCGTGAGAAGCTGGGCAACGTCGTCAACACGGTGAGCGGCGCGGCCATCGCGCAGTCCGCTTCCACCAACCTGGTGAGCGCGCTCTCCGGAAAGGCGCCGAACGTCGAGGTGCACACGCAGAGCGGCGAGCCGGGCGCATCGGCGTCGATCCGCATCCGCGGCTACACCACGATCCTCGGCACCAGCCAGCCGTTGTTCATCGTGGACGGCACGCCGATCGACAACTCGACCAGCCCGACCACGTCCTCCGCCGGCGGCACGGTGACCTCCAACCGCGCGGCCGACATCAACGACGACGACATCGCGTCCATCCAGATCCTCAAGGGATCGGCCGCGGCGGCCATCTACGGCGCCCGCGCCGCGAACGGCGTGGTGCTGATCACGACCAAGTCGGGCCAGGCCGGCCCCACGCGGTACTCGCTCAAGTCGGAGATGAACACCGACCAGGTGATCAAGTTCCAGGCCCTGCAGCATCAGTTCGGCCAGGGCGTGAACGGCAAGGCCGCGGTGTGCGGCGGCCTGGGCTGCAACATGACCTCCGTGAGCTACGGGGCCCCGATCACCGGCGCCTGGTACGATCACTCCAAAGACATGCTGCACGACGGCCACACGTACGACAACGACCTGCAGATCTCGGGCGGCGACCAGCGGACGACCTTCTTCCTGTCCGCCGGCCAGACCGACCAGAACGGCGTCGTCATCGGCCCCAACAACTACTACAATCGCAGCTCGGTGCGCCTCAAGGCGACCCACGCGCTGAACAGCAACCTGCACATCGGCGGCAACGCCGATTACGTGGACAGCCGCGGCGCCTACGTCCAGCGCGGCTCGAACGTGTCGGGCCTGCTGCTCGGCGGCTACCGCACGCCGGCCGACTTCAACAACTTCCCGTACCTCGATCCCACGTTCCATCTGCAGCGGTCGTACCGCTATCCCGAGCCCACGGGCACCTCGCAGACCGTCGGGCGCGGATACGACAACCCGCTGTTCGTGGCGTACAACAACGGCGCCGAGAGCGAGCTGGGCCGCTTCATCGGCAACACCAACGTAGACTGGGCGCCCAATACCTGGTTTGCCCTCAAGGAGAACTTCGGCATCGACTCGTACAGCGACTATCGCCTCGAAGCGCTGCCGCAGAGTTCCTCCGGATCGCCCACCGGTCAGGTGACCCGCAACGACGAGTTCTATCTCGGCCTCGACAACAACCTGCTCGTCACGCTCACCAAGCACATGAGCGGCAGCGATGAGGCGCAACTCGTGGTCGGGCAGGAATTGAACTCGCGGCGCGACCGGTTCAACAGCAACACCGGCCTCAACCTCGTGGCCCCGCAGCCCTTCTCGCTGCAGAACACCACGTCGTCGTCGCCCTCGGAAAACCGCAGCCTGCGCCATATCGAGGGCTACTTCGCGCAGGGCTCGCTGGACCTGTTCAACCAGCTCTACCTCACAGCCGGCGTCCGCAACGACGGCTACTCGACGTTCGGCGCGTCCAACCGCACCGCC
>DATLTC010000002.1 GCA_035533755.1 Gemmatimonadaceae bacterium | reverse complement strand
CATGGACGAGCTCTCGGAAGACGACAAGAAGATCGTCGGCCGCGCCCGCCGCATCCAGCGGTTCATGTCGCAGCCGTTCGCCGTGGCCGAGCAGTTCACCGGCATCCCGGGCAAGTACGTGAAGCTCGAGGAGACGATCAGCTCGTTCGAGCGCCTCGTGGCCGGTGAGTTCGATCAGTATCCCGAGCAGGCGTTCTTCATGGCCGGCGGCGCCGACGACGTGATCGCCAACGCCAAGAAGCTGGCGCAGGGCTGAGGAACGCACACGTGCTGAACGTCTCCGTGATCTCGCCCGAAGCCGTGCTCTTCGAGGGCACGGCCGAGGGCGTCGTGGCTCCGGCCTTCGACGGGCAGGTGGGCATCCTCACCGGGCACGCGCCGATGATGACGCTCCTCGGCAAGGGCGAACTGCGGCTGGGAGAGGGCGCGTCGGCACGCCGGTTCACGGTGGAGGGAGGCTTCCTCCAGGTGGTGAACAACACCGTGCGCGTGGTCACCGAGCGCGCCACGCCGGCATAACCGCCCGGGCACGTGGCGCGGCGGCCGGAGCGGGGCGGGTCCCTTGGGGGGATCCGCCCCGCGGGCGTTCCCGGACCATGGCGTCGGCCGTCTCGGAGTTCGGGGGGCTTGCGGCCCGGTTCCGGAGGTTGCATGAGTCCTTGGCGGGAGGACGTGCGATGCGAACATCGCGATGTGATCGCCTGGGCGGGTCCCGATATGCACTGGCGGTGGCTGCCGCGGCGTTATTGCTGGGTGCCGCCCCGGTGGCGCGTGCGCAGGGCGCCGCGTCGGTCGGCATCATTCGCGGCACGGTACGCGACAGCGCCGACCGCCCGGTGGTTGGTGCCGACGTGGCGGTGGGACCCGAGATCAGGACGCGTACCGATTCGGCCGGTGCATTCGAACTTCGGAATGTGCCCGTGGGCAGCCGGGTGCTGCTCGTCCGGCGCCTGGGGTACGCGCCCCTCACCTCGTTCTGGGACGTGGGGGACTCTCCCCTCGTGCTCGACCTGCGCGTGCACGCGTTCCCGGCGGTGCTCCCCGCCGTGCACGTGACGGCGCGGACGGCCCAGCCCTACGACGCGCGGCTGGCCGGGTTCAACGCGCGCCGAGCGGAGAAGCTGGGCTACTACATCACGCAGGCCGACATCGCCAAGGGCAACACGTTCCGCATGACCGATGCGCTGCTGCGCATTCCCGGCGTGCGGGTGATCACCATGCCGGGCGAGCTCGGTACGTCGGTCACGCTGCCGGGCTCGCGGTGCGCACCGCTCGTGATCGTGGACGGATTCCCGGCGGCGCTGGGGCGGTTCGACCTGAACATGATCGATCTCTCAACCGTCGAGGGGGTGGAGGTCTATCCGTACGGCTCGGCGGTGCCGGCCGAGTTGATGGGACCGTTCGGGATGGAGGGGTGCGGCGTGATCGCGATCTGGTCGGCTCCCATGCGACCGCGCGCCAGCGCGGACCGGCTCCAGTCCGTGAAGCCGGTGGACGTCCAGGCGCTGATCGAGAGCAAGGCCGTGTACCTGCCGGATGCCGTCGAGGAGCAGGCGAAACTTCTGGTGGGGAGCGCACAGCCGGTGTATCCCGCATCGTTGTTGCGATCGGGGACCGGCGGGCGGGTTCTGGCGCGGTTTGTGGTCGACACTTCCGGCGCTATCGAAATGGGTACCGTGACGATCCTGTCGGCAACCGACTCCGCATTCACGAATGCGACTCTTGGCGCGCTGCCCAGCGCGCGGTTCACGCCGGCGACCGTCGGCGGCAAGGCGGTGCGCGAACTCGTGCAGATGCCGTTCGATTTCACGCCCACGCCTCAGGAGCAGAGCCGACGCGTTCCATAATGCGGCTAAGTATTGTACTGTCAATAACTTGACTGCACAGGTCGGTTGGCGTCGGGCGATCGGGGGTGGGTTCAGGTGGCGCATTCGCGGGGTGACCGGCGGCGCGGCAGGTGCGGTCTCTTGCGGATTGTCGTGCTGGACTGCACAATTGGCCACCTCCATTGCTGTTACCCACCTGGTACGCGCCACGGATTCACCCTGAACCGGGTTTACCCCGCCGGTTGAATTCGATGGTTGCATGCCGTTATGCGACTGGTGGTTGTACGTCCTCCCGCCCTCCTTCCCTCCCTCCCTCCAATTGGATGAGGACCCACATTATGACGGTGGATCGACTGAGAGGATGGATTGTCCCTGTAGTTGCCGCGTGCCTGGTAGCATTCACGGCGCAGAAGGCGATGGGGCAGTCCACCGTGGTCACCGGCAAAGTGATGGACGAGCATGGCACCGCAATTCCGGGCGCCAGCGTGTTCATCAATGCGCTCAAGCTGGGCGCGACCACAACTGAAGCCGGCAATTACACCATCACGGTCCCGGATCGGAACGCCCAGGGCCAGCAGGTCGCCGTGAGCGTGCGGTACATCGGCTATGCGCCGCAGACGCAATCGGTGGTGCTGTCCGCGGGGTCGCACCGGCTGGACTTCTCCCTCAAGGCGGACCCGTTCCAGTTGAACGCGGTCGTGACCACGGGCGTGGCCGATTCGACGTCCCAGAAGAACCTCACGTTCACGGTGGCGCAGGTCACCTCGGCTCAGGTGAAGGACGTGCCGGCCGCGAACCCGCTGCTGGCGCTGGCGGGCAAGGTGCCCGGCGTGATGGTGGCGGCCGGCGTCGGCAATCCCGGTGGCGCGCCCGCGATCCGCATCCGCGGGTCGACCTGCTTGCAGGTGGGCTGTAGCGCGCCGCTGATCATCATCGACGGCGTGATCACCACCGAGAGCATCAGCGACATCGACGCGCAGAGCATCGAGTCGATCGAGATCCTCAAGGGCGCGGCGGGCGCGTCGTTCTACGGCTCCAATGCCGCGAACGGCGTCATCGCCATCACCACCAAGCAGGGCCGTGATCTGGCCGAGGGCCACCTGTCGGTCACGGCGCACTCGGAATACGGAACTTCCGGCATCGCGCACTGGCCGACGGTCAACATGGGCACGCGCGACCAGTTCAACGCCGACGGCAGCATCCAGCTGGACGCCAGCGGCAACCCGGTGGTCAACACGTCGGGGTTTGACGACACGCCGTTCCCGTCGAGCGGGGTCAATCGCTTCCGTAACCAGCTCCAGACCTGGCTGAGCGACAACAACTATTACAACAACGACGTTTCGCTGGGCATGCGGCGCGCCAACACGAATTTCAACGCGTCGTTCAGCTCCGACCACAACGGCGGCATCCTGCCGTTCAAGAAGGGCCAGTTCCGGCAGAACGCCCGCGTGAACGTGGATCAGGGCGTGGGCGACAACGCCGACATCTCGGCCAGCATCACGTACGGCAACCAGGACAACGACTACAATCCGGACGTGAACAACAGCCAGGCGTGGTTCGCGCTGTATCAGGCGCCGCCGATGATCGATCTGGCGCACCCGGATCCCACGGACACCACGTTGTACTACCCGGTGCTCCCGTCGTGGGCCAGCCCGAACTCCCGCGGCAACCCATTGTACGATCTGTACACGAATTCGTACCAGGGCAACCGCCAGCGCATGCTCGGCTCGGTGTCGGGCCGCTATCACCCGACCGACTGGCTGCGGCTGGAAGCCAACTACGGCACGGATCGCCTGAGCCAGACCCAGACGAACTACACGCCGCGTGGCACGCTCAGCGGGACCAGCGGTACGCCGGGCCAGGGCAACCTGAGCAAGAATTGGGACAATAACGTGTCGTGGAATTCCCAGGTGCGAGCCACGGCCACGAAGCTCTTCTTGCGGAGCCTGCTGTCCACGACGAGCGTGGCGTACCAGATGGAGAACGTGGACCGGAACAATTTCAATGGCGGCGGCGGCCAACTGAACGTGAACGGCGTGCCCGACCTGTCGGCATTGGCCCAGTCGTCGGTTTACGTGGGTTCGTACATCGACCAGGAAAAGACCACCGACTACATGGTGTCGCAGTCCATCGACCTCAAGGATCGCTACCTGTTCGACGGGCTCTATCGCCGCGACGGATCGTCGCTGTTCGGACCGCAGGCGCGGTGGTCCAACTTCTACCGGATCTCCGGCGCCTATCGCATCACGCAGGACTTCCACATTCCGGGCGTGCAGGAGTTGAAGATTCACGCGGCGCGCGGCACCGCCGGTCTGCGCCCGAGATATGAATACCAGTACGAGACGTACAGCATCTCGAACGGCAACTTCAGCAAGAACACCCTCGGCAACAAGAAGCTGGATCCCGCGATCCTCACCGAGACCGAGTACGGCATCAACGCCGACTTCCTGGATCGGTTCTCGGCCGAGCTGACGTACGCCGACCGCCTCACCAAGGGCGCGTTCCTCCAGGTTCCGCTCTCGTTGGCGGCGTCTGGCGGGTTCAACAGTCAGTGGCAGAACGCGGCCAACATCGGCTCGAAGACGCTGGAGGGCATGCTCCAGACCCGGCTGCTCGACCGCCGCAACGTGACGTGGGATCTGTCGATCACCGGCGATCACACCACGCAGGAGATTCTCTCCATGAACCGCGCGGCGTTCCGCGTGTCGGCCAACGGCGCGCAGGGACAGAACGTGTTCTGGTACCAGGCCGGGCAGCCGCTGGGCCTGATCTACGGACAGAAATTCGTCCACACGTTCGCGCAGCTTCTCGACAATCCGAAGAACGCGGGCGCCGTGGCCAGCAACTACGTGGTCAACCCGCTGGGCTTCCTCGTTCTGGCGTCGCAGCGCGGACAGCCGAACGAGTCGCCGATCCTGTACGTGGACAAGAACGGCAACAGCAACTTCAACATCGGCAACGTGAACCCCAGCCTGAGCTACGGTATCAACAACGATATCCGCCTCGGCCGGCTGAGCATTCACGCGACCTTCAACGGCCAGGTGGGCGGCAGCGTCTACAACTTCAGCAAGCAGTGGACGTTCCAGGACCTGCGGGCCGGCGTCATGGACATGGTCGGCAAGGCGGCCAACCAGAAGGTCGCGGAAGCGTTCTTCTCGGGCGGCCTCTACAACGGCCTGAATGCCGATGAGTACTTCGTGGAATCGGGCGCGTATCTGAAGCTCGGCGAGCTGTCGGCCGGGTACGAGGTCCCCACGAAATTCCTGCCCATGGTCGGCCTCGGTCGTGTCAGCGGACTCAAGCTGTCACTCGTCGGCCGCAACCTGATCACCTGGACCAAGTACAGCGGGTTCGATCCGGACGTGACGGCGGGCAGCGATTTCAACTACAAGATCGACGGCTTCAACTATCCGCCTTTCCGGACGATCACCGGCCAGGTGGAGATTCGCTTCTAACCATCCGCCCAGCCATGGAGCTGACACCTATGCACATTCAAAGAACGGTTGGGGCGGCGCTGGCCGGAGCGGTGCTGATTCTTGGCACCGCTTGCAGCCGCGATCTGAACGTCACCAACCCCAACAATCCCGACGTCTCGCGCGCCATCGCCAATCCGAGCGACGTCGAGCATCTGGCGATCTCGTCGATCAATTCGTGGTACACAGGCAGCACGGCCCGCGATCCGTGGGTCATGCTGAACGTGACCGGCGACCTGATGTCGATGAACTACGGCAACTTCGGGGCACGGTTCAACAACCTCGAACCGCGCATCCCGTATGCCAACGATGCCGCCAATGGCGACATCGAGGTAGCGCAGGTGCCGTGGGACAACCAGTACACCACGCTCGGCGAGGCCAACGACGTGTTGAAGGCCATCGCCAATGGCGTGCAATTGCCCGACGGTACCGACAAGTACAAGGCACTGGCCCTGTGGGCGCAGGCCGGCTCGCTCATGCAGCTGGCGCTCGTCTTCGACAAGGCGTTCGCGGTGGACGAGACGTTCGACGCCACCAAGGGCGCGCCGACGTTCCAGCCGTACAGCGCCGTTTCCGCGTTCGCGCAGACCAAGCTCGACGCGCTCATCGCGCTCACGGCCAACCAGAGCTGGACCTACAGCTCCACCGAGTTCCCGGCTCAGGGTGGGCTGACCGCTGAAATGCTCAATCGGTACGCCAACACGATGGCGGCGCAGCTCCTGGCGTACACGCCGCGCACGGCCGCCGAGGCCGCCAAGGTGGACTGGACGAAGGTGCTGGCGTATGCCGACAAGGGCATCGGCACCGGTTCGGCCGGCCCGCCGTTCGACTTCACGGTCGTGGGCGACGCCAACCTCTGGTGGTCGGAGTTCATGGACTACTTCGACCTGCCCAGCTGGATGATGGTCGATCTGAAGTTGATCCATCAGATGGCCCCGAACGTGCCGAGCAGTTACACCGGCGCCCCCGCGGGCGGCACCGCCGGGTACGATGCCATGTGGGCGCCGCAGCAACCGGCGGACGCCCGGTTGGGAACCGACCTGACCAACGTCAACTCGTACACGGCCGGCACGGATGACAAGACCGACTTCGTGTACGCGCGCCAGGTGCAGGGTAGCGCCAGCCGCGGCATCTACATGCAGAGCCCGTACTATCACGTGCGGTATATCGGCGTGTCGTGGCAGGCGAACGTGAGCAACCTCGGCCCCATGCCGTACACGCTGGCGGCGGAGAACGATCTGCTCAAGGCCGAAGCGCTCATCCGTACGGGCGGCGATCGCAACCTCGCGGCGCAGCTCATCAACAACACGCGAGTGAACCGCGGGCATCTGCCGCCGATCACGGCGTCGGCCAGCGATGCGACCTTCCTGCAGGACATTACGTACGAGCGCGAGGTCGAGTTGGATGCGACCGACGGGTTCGGGTTCTTCGCGCTCCGCCACATGGATCAACTCCAACCCGGCACCCTGAAACATCTGCCGGTTCCGGCCACCGAGCTGGAAACGCTCAACCTGCCGGTCTACACGTACGGCGGCGTGGGGCTCCCGGACATGAACATGGGCTCGTTCACGCCTGGGCGGAGTCTGGCGCTGGCGCTGAGCGCGTACCAGGCCGGGCCGTGGAGGCCGTTGCCTCTGCCCAGCGGCCGGATGATGGAATTGCCGTCGCCCGTGATCCGGCGCGCGCCATTGAGGGCGATCAGTCGGTGATCACGTCGTGACGTAGTGCCGCAACATCAAACGGGCGCATACCACTTTCGGTATGCGCCCGTTTGCTTTCCGGCGTTCACCGGGCGCGCCCCTCCGCGGGGCGTGCCCGGCGTCGCGCTCAGGAGCCGCGCTGCTGGAGCGTGAGCTCGGCGCAGGTCAGCACTTCGGATTCGTCCTGGCCCAGGGTGCCGCTGTTGTAGACGTTCGCGTGGTACCGGCCCGTGGTGGGCATCGGCATCGACATCACCACGTCCAGATCGCCGCCGCCGTTGCTCACCGTGAGCTCCGGAAATTGGGCCACCGCCATCAGTGGGATCGTGTTCGATCCACAGCCGCCGGAGGCCAACGCCCAGTGCAGGCGCACGGGATCCTGGATGGGCACCGAGAGGCGCATCCGGACGTGCGTCTGGGTGGGGTCGGGAGCGTCCAGGGTGATCGTTCCCGACGCGGTGTTGCGGCCACGAACCCCGAACGTGCCGGTCTCCTGCTGCACGGCCCGGAAGTTGCCCGACCATTGAAGCATGGCGGGGCCGAGCGCGCCGCTTGCGGCCTCCGACCGGACCGAGGCAGCCCCACCGGCGCTGCCCGCGCCCGATGCACACCCCGCGCTCACCACGGCGAGCAGGCCGAGCGACGTGGTGTAGACGATGTTGAAGCGCACGACCACACTCCTGCTATAGTAGATGCGCAATAGCATACGGACCCGCGGGGTGGGGGGGAAGAGCGCCGTGCCGCCCGCCGATCAGCGCTCCAGCAACCTCTCCACCAGCCGCGCCGACCGCTCGGCCGCTCCCAGGCCGGACTCGATCACGCGCCGCGCCCGGGCTCCCGCGTCCGCCCGCCGGTCGGGTGAATCGATCCATCGCCGCAGGGCGGCGGCCAGGGCCGTCCGATCGGGGGCGCTGACGCCGGCGCCCTGCGCCACCAGGATCACCGCGTCGCGGCTGGCGGCGTGGCGGGGCCCGAACAGCACGGGCGCCCCGAATGCCGCCGGCTCGAGCACGGAGTGCAGGCCGGCGCTGTGGAATCCCCCCCCCACATAGGCCACGTCGGCCAGCGCGTACAGGTCGCCGAGCACGCCCACGCGATCCACCAGCACGATGTCGGCGGCCGCGGCATCGCTCGTCCCGAGGCGCGCGAGCGGGATGCGGGCCTCCCGCGCCCATCGCTCGATGGGCGCCAGATGTTCGGGCGTGGGCTCGTGCGGGGCGATGATCAGCCGGAGCCCGGCGGCGTGCTCGCGGCACGCCGCGTACGCATGCAGCAGCGGGGCCTCGTCGGTGGGCCAGGTGGAGCCGGCGACGACGGTCGGCCGCGACGACGCCAGCGGTCCGAGCAGGCCGCCGCGGCGGTCCACGCCCTCGGCTCGCGCCCACACCTGGTCGTACCGCGTGTCGCCGGTGACCTCCACCACCTGTTCGCGCACGCCGAGCCGCACCAGCCGGAGCGCATCCTCGGCGTCGATCGCGCCCACCGCATCGAGGGCGGCGTAGGCATCGCCAAGGAGCATCGCCGCCAGGCCGCGGCCGCGGGACGAGCCGTCGGCCAGCGTGGCGCTGATGAGCCCCAGGCGCACGCCGCGCGCGGCGGCGGCGCGAGTCAACGCCGGCCATACATCGAGCTTGCTGAACACCAGCGCGCGGGGCGCCAGGGCGTCGAGCGCGGCGCGCGCATCTCCCGTGGTGTCGAACGGGAGGTAGTCGCGAAAATCCACGTCGAGCGACGCCGCGAACCGCTCGGCGCTGGGCGAGTAGTGCGTGTACGCCAGTTGGAGGGCCGGATGCCGGGCCCGCAACAGCGCCAGCACCGGGCGGGCCTGGAGTCCCTCGCCCACCGACGGCGCGTGCATCCAGAGCAGCGGGCGCGCGGGGTCACGATGCGCGGCCGCCCATCGGGCGTAGCGGCGCCGGATGCCTCGCCGCGCCGCGAACGTGCGGGCGAGCTTGGACCCGCCGGCGGGAGCGAGCGCGGCGCCGAGCCGCGCCAGCTGAGCCGTGGCCGCATACAGGGGGCGAAGCGCGGCGCGCACGGAAGGCGGCGGCTCGGGGCTAGTGCTTGCCGGCCTTGGCCAGGGCGTCGTCGATCGCCTTCTGGAAGCTGGCGGTGGGCGCGGCGCCCTCGATCTTCTGCCCGCCGATGAAGAAGGTGGGCGTGGAATTGACGCCGTTGTTGCGCAGCCGGTCGCGGTCGGCGTTGATGATCGGCCGGGCGGCGTGCGTGGCCACGCAATGCTTCCAGGCGGCCACGTTCACGCCGGCCCTGGCGGCGAGCGTCTGGAAGAACGCCGCCGGGTCCTGCGGGCCGTCCCACTGGGGCTGCGTGGTGAACAGCGCGTCGTGCATGGGCCAGAACTTGCCCTGCGCGGCGGCGCACATCCCGGCCTCCGCCGCCTGCATCGAGTGCTCGTGCATGGACAGGGGGTAGTTCAGGAACGCGAACCGGATCTTCCCGGTGTTGATGTATTCCTTGAGGATCGTGGGATACGTGCTGTCGTGCCATTCCTTGCAGAACGGGCACTGGAAGTCGCTGGCCTCCACGAGCCACACCGTGGCCGTGGGCGACCCCTCCACGCGACCGGCATCCGCCCGCGGCGAGATGGAATCGGGCGCGGCGGGCGTCGGCGCCGCGCTCCGCTGAGCGTGCACGGGGCGGGCGGTCAGCGCGGCGCCCGCGAACATCAGCGCGGCGAGGGGCAGTACGAAACGGGTGCGAGACATGGCGTGCGGGGTCGATGATTCGGCGGGAGAAACACGGGCGCTCGATGCGTCGTACTAAGCTAATGCGGCCCGGCGAGGCGCGGAGGAGGGCCATCTGCTGGCCTCTCGCCCCGCGTCCCGCTAGACTCGACGGAGCGTTGGCCGGCTTCTCTTACCCGGAATCCACCTTCAGTGTTCGTCTTCTCGTTGCTCGCCGGAGTCATGGCGCTGTGGCAGGCCGGCACCCTCCAGATTCCCGCGGCCACCGGGGTCGTCAACGACTTCGCGCACGTGTTGTCGGCCCAGACCGTGGATGTGCTCACGAGTCTGGCCGAGCAGGTGCGCACCAAGTCCCGCGGCGAGATCGCGATCGTCACGCTGCCCAATCTCCACGACCGCGATCCCAGCCAGACCGCGCTGGAGATCGGGCGCACGTGGAAGGTGGGCAAGCTGGGCGATCCCGGCGATCCTACGCGGAACGCCGGGGCCGTGATCCTGATCGTGCCCAAGGAGACCAATCAGGACGGGCGCGGCTACTGTCGCATCGAGACCGGGTACGGCACCGAGGGGTTCATCACCGATGCCGACGCCGGTGACATCTGTCGCGAGGCCACGCCGTACTTCCGCACCGGTGACTATGCCGACGGCACGGCGCTGGTCACGGCGCGCGTGGCCCAGCGGTTTGCGCAGGAATTCCATTTCACGCTCGATTCCACGTTCACGGTGCCGGCGCCCGCGGAACAGGAGCCAAGCGGACAATCGGGGGGCATTCCACCGTTCGCCCTCATCGTTGTGCTCTTTCTCGTGCTGTCGCTGCTCGGCGGCAGGCGCAGCGGCTGCTTGCCGCTGCTGTTCTTTGGCGGGCTGGGTGGATGGGGCGGCGGCGGCGGGCGCGGCGGGTTTGGCGGCGGCGGATTCGGAGGCGGCGGCGGATTTGGCGGGTTCGGCGGCGGTGGCGGGTTCGGTGGTGGTGGCGGCGGCTCTTCCTGGTGATCCTATGGCAAAGATGACTCTCGACGATCTGGTGGCGCAGCTGCGCGCCGTGTTCAAGGACGGGCTGCACGCCGTGGTGCTTTACGGGTCGGCCGCGGCCGGCGAGCACATCCCCAAACGATCCGACTACAACGTGCTCGTGATCGTGGATGCGCTGGACACGGCGCGGCTGCGCATGCTGTCGGCCACGGCACGGGGATGGCGCGCCGCCGGCAATCCGCCGCCGCTCACGTTCACGGTGGACGAATGGCGGGAATCGGCCGACGTGTTTCCCATGGAGTACGCCGACATGCTGGAACGGCACCGGCTGTTGCACGGCGAGTCGCCCTTTGCGGGGATCCGCGTGGACCGGGCGGACCTGCGGCTGCAGGTGGAGCATCAGGCCCTGGGCAAGCTGCTGGCGCTGCGGCAGGGGCTGCTCGCGTCGGGCGACGATGCGCGGGCGCAGCTCGAACTGCTGGCGTCGAGCCTGAGCACGATCATGGTGATCTTCCGGGCGGTGGAGCGGCTGCGGGGCGAGAGCCCGTCGCGAGACAACGCGGCGCTCAGCCGGTCGGTGGCGGGGGCGGCGGGGGTGGATGCGGAGCCGTTCCTGCAGGTGGTGCGCCACGTGCGCGGCGAGACCAAGCTGGCCGCCGCCGCGGCGCCGGCGGTGATGGACGGCTATGTCCAAGGGATGGAAGGCGTTGTGCGGTACATCGACCGGTTCGCGGTCGAGGGGTAGCATCGGGAACTTGAGGCAGGCAGTCTTCGTAGGGATGTGCGTGGCGCGCCGCGGAGCAATCGTGGCGCCGCCCTCGGCGCCGCCGGAACGCTTTTTCGGCGCCGGTTCACCATCGGGAACGAGGTTCACTCCATGAAACGTCGCTGGCTCCCCGTAGCGCTCGCCCTGCTCACCAGCGGGTGCGGATACAATCGCATCCAGACGTTGGACGAGCAGGCCTCGGCCGCCCAGAGTCAGATCCAGGTCCAGCTGCAGCGTCGCGCGGACCTGATCCCCAATCTCGTGAATACCGTGAAGGGCTATGCGCAGCACGAGGAGGAGATCTTCAACAATGTGGCCAACGCGCGGTCGCGGCTGCTCAACGCCGTGCAGTCGGGCGATCCCGAGCAGATGGCCAACGCCAACCAGGGGATGACCGGAGCGCTGGGCCGCCTGCTCGCGATCTCGGAGAACTATCCCAACCTGAAGGCGGACGAGGAGTTTCTGCGGTTGCAGGACGAGTTGACCGGGACGGAGAATCGCATCGCGGTGGCGCGCGGCGACTACAACGACGCGGTGCGGATGTACAACGCGTATATCCGCCAGTTCCCGCAGGTGCTCACGGCCAAGGCCATCGGGTCCAAGGACCGGAAGTATTTCAACGCCACCGAGGCCGCGGCGGCGGTGCCGAAGGTGGACTTCTCGACGCCCAACGCCCCGCCGGTTCCGAAGCCGAAATAGGCGGGTGGTGCGGGCAGGTAGATCGCCGGGGCAGCCTTCGCTGCCCCGGTTTTTCATGTCGCCTGGGGTCCCCTCGGCGGTCGGCCCTCGCGGGTTTGTCAAAAACACACAAAGATGAACGTGTAAACATATGGGAGCGTGACGTTATCGACCGCACGCACGGTTTTCATGTCCGGAGCAATTGCGCGGCGCCAGCATGTCCGCCGCGCGCAGTGTCTGGGCCTGCCACCTCTCCACCCGTGGCGGGACCCCCGCGACCCTTTCATCCCGACGGGAGACATCGATGCGGAATCTGGTGCGAGGCTTCTTCACGTCGCTGGTTTGCACGGCATTGGGCGCCGGCATCGCCAGCGCGCAACAGGTCGGCGCAGTGCACGGCCGAGTGACCGACAAGGGCTCCGGGGCCCCGATCGCCAACGCCGTGATCACGATCGTGGGCACGCATCGTGGCGCGCGGACCGACGACAACGGTGAATACCAGGTGACGGGTGTTGCCGCGGGCGCGCGCATGGTGCGCGTCAACCGCCTCGGGTATTCGGCCTCCACGCAGCAGGCCACCGTGCCGGCCGGGGGCGAGGTGACGGTGAACTTCGGGCTGACGACCGCGGCCACGCAGCTGGAGGAGGTGATGGTGACCGCGACCGGTGCCACGGAGCGCAAGCGACAGAACGGCAACGACGTGGGCATCATCTCGATGAGCAAGGACGTGAACCTGGCGGCGACTCCGAACTTCACCGACGTGCTGTCGGCGCGGACCGCCGGCCTCACCGTGTCGGGAACGTCGGGCGAGCCCGGCACGAGTTCGCGCATCCGCATTCGCGGCGCCAACTCGGTGTCGCTGTCCAACGAGCCGCTGATCATCATCGACGGTGTGCGCGTGGACAACAGCGCGCAGTCGTTCAACCAGAACACGGGCGGCCAGACGATCAGCCGTTTCGACGACATCAATCCGGAAGACATCGCGAGCATCGAAGTGCTCAAGGGGCCGGCGGCGTCGGCGCTGTACGGTACGGCGGCGTCCAACGGCGTCATCCAGATCACCACCAAGCGGGGCCGCGCCGGCAGCACGCTCTGGCGCACGTTCGCGGAAGGGGGATCGATGGTGGATCCCACCAACTATCCGTCGGCGTACTACAACGTGGGCACGACGCTCGCGGGCGCGCCGTTCAACGGCTCCTGCACCAACGACCGGACGACCCTCGGGCTGTGCAAACAGGGCTCGATCGTGAGCTTCAACGCCGAGCAGTTCTACCATGTGGAAGGGCAGGGCAACACCCGGCATTTCGGGCTGAGCACGTCGGGTGGAAGCGACCAGGCGCAGTACTTCATCAGCGGCGACGTGAATCGCGCCCAGGGCACCGTGGCCCCCAACCATGACAACGGGTTCAGCCTGCGCACGAACGTCACGGCGCAGCTCAAGCCGAACATCAACTCGACGGTCACCGCCAACTACGTGCAGCGCGACGTGGGGCTGCCGCAGAACGACAACGACATCTATGGCGTGATGGGCAACGTGCTGCTCGGGCACGCCTTCAACTGCGCGCCGGGCGTGGCGCCGACACAGTGCCATGGCGACACGCTGAGCCGCGGCTTCTACTCGGCGCCGCCGTCCACCTTCTACTACTGGCCCATCACGCAGGATGCCAAGCGGTTCCAGGGCGGGGCGAACACCACCTGGCAGATGACGTCGTGGCTCACGGGTGTGGGCCAGGCCGGGATGGACGTGAACAACATGCTCGACCAGAGCATCGATCCGGCCAACGTCGTGACCTGGATCAACCAGGGCCTGATCAACGGCTCGGCCAACCAGGTTCGCGGGCAGAACCTGGATTACACCGCGCAGGGAAGCCTGGTGGCCACGCATACGCTGCCCCACTGGTCGAGCATCAATACGTCAACCACCGTGGGCGGCCAGTACGTGAACGAGCAGCAGCACACGACGTCGGCCAGCGGCACGCAGCTCGTGCCGGGCACGGCCTCGCTGGCCACGGCCAGCGCCAACAAGAACATCGGCGAGAGCAACCAGACCATCATCACGGTGGGCGGCTACGTGCACGAGCAGTTGGCGTGGCGCGATCGGCTGTTCCTCACGGCGTCCATCCGCGGCGACGAGAACAGCGCCTTCGGCCAGAACTTCAAGCTCGCCTACTACCCCGCGCTCAGCGCGTCGTGGGTGGTGTCGGACGAGCCGTACTTCCACAAGTTCTTCGAAGCACAGAACCTGCTGAGTTCGCTGCGTCTCCGCTCCGCCTATGGCGTCTCGGGGCAGAAGCCGGGCTTCCGGCAGGCGGATACGTATCTCAACGGCGCGGCGGTCGCGGCGCCCGGCTCGCAGGAACTCACCGCCGTGGTCATCGGCGGCACGGGCAACGCCAACCTCAAGCCCGAGATCTCCACGGAATCGGAAGTCGGCGCCGACCTCGGCCTCTGGCAGGACCGCGCGAGCCTGACGTACACGCATTACAGCAAGACGACCCGCGACGCGCTCATCGCGCGCACGCTGGCCCCGTCGCTGGGCGTGAGCAGCACGCAGTTCGTGAATCTGGGCCAGGTGTACAACGCCGGGAATGAGCTGCAGCTCGACGCCACGGTGCTCGACCGGCGCGATCTCAAGTTCGAATTGTCGGCGTCGGCCTCGAACAACACCAACAAACTGGTGCATCTGGGCAACGGCATGCCGCCGATCGTGTTCAACAACGGCGATCAGATGCACCGCGAGGGGTATGCGCTGGGCGGCTACTGGCAGCGCAAGATCCTGTCGTACGCCGACCTGAACGGCGACGGCATCCTGAGCCGCGCGAACTGCGCGGGGCAGCCCCAGGTGCCCGGCGCCGGAGCCTGCGAGGTGGTGCTCAGCGACACCGCGATGTACCGCGGCAGCCCGCTGCCCACGCGCACGCTCACCGTGTCGCCGGAGTTCACGCTCTTCCAGACCGTCAAGCTGACGGCGCTGTTCGACTACCGCGGCGGGTTCTACAACTGGAACTTCACGCAGGAATTCCGCTGCACCGTCTCGGCGTTCAATACGTGCCCCGAGGTGAACAACCCGCACGCGCCGTTGGCCGATCAGGCGGCGGCCATCGCGCGTCTCGAGGGATCGAGCTGGGGGTACATCCAGCCCGGCGACTTCACCAAGCTGCGCGAGGTGTCGGCCACGATCACGCTGCCCACGTCGTGGGCGCATCGCCTGAACGCCTCGGGCCTCTCGCTCACCGTGGCGGGCCGCAACCTGCACACCTGGACCAAGTACAAGGGATTCGATCCCGAGATCAATTCTCAGAGTCCGACGGGCTTCTCGACCACCGATTTCCTGACGCAGCCGCCGCTCCGGATGTGGACGACGCGTCTGGACGTCTCCTTCTGAGCCGCCACCCCATTCCATGAGCGACAGACGAATGATGACCACTGCATCCCACCGCACGTGGCGCCGCATCGCGTCGCTGAGCGCGCTCGCGCTCGGTGGACTCGCGGCCACGGCCTGCAATCTCGACAAGGTGCTGAAAGTGAACGACGTGGACGTGGCGACGCCCGCGTCGGTGTCCAGCGTGTCCGGTCTGCCGGTGGTGTACGCCGGCGGCCTGGCCGATTTCCAGGCGGAACTCACCGCCGTCGACGGCTCGATCACGCTCCCCGGCCTGCTGGCCGACGAGCTGCGCGACATCGACACCTTCCCCACCCGGATCGAGGTGGACCAGCGGCACACCCAGGTCACCAACGGCACGGTGAACGGCTGGTACCGCGCCATGCACCTGGCCCGGGCTTCGCTGGAGCGCGGCGCGGCGGCGTTCGCGCAGTTCGCGCCCAACGACATCCGGAACGCCGAGCTGCACGCGCTCGACGGGTTCAACTACATCATGTTCGAAGAGGACTGGTGCAACGGCGTGGCGTACAGCGAGTTCGTGAACGGCGCCGCGACGTACGGCGCGGCCAACACCGGCGCGCAGACGCTCACCCTGGCCATCGCGCAGTTCGACTCGGCGCTGGCCATCGCGCCGGCCGGCTCGAACATCGCCTACCTGGCGCAGGTGGGGAAGGCGCGGGCCCTGCTCGACAACGGCGACTACGCCGGCGCCGCGGCGCAGGCCGTCAATGTGCCGGTGACCTTCCAGTACTTCGTGTACACCTCCCAGAACAGCGGGCGGGAAAACAACGGCGTGTACACCAACGTCGGCCCGCTGAGCAAGCGATACGCGGTGGCCGATCTGGACGGCACCAACGGACTGGGCTTCCGCACCGAAGGCATGAACATCGCCGGATCCACGGGTGACTGGCGGGTGCGCTACAACCAGTCGGGCGTCGGCCAGGATGGCCAGTCGCCGGCGTTCTATCAGCAGAAGTACCCCTCGCTCGCCGCCCCGGTCGTGCTGGCCGACGGGATCGAGGCGCAGTTGATCGTGGCCGAGAACGATCTCAAGCTCGGGGACGTGACGGGCATGTTGGGGATCCTGAATGCGCTGCGCAGCAACACCACGATCGCCAACCGCATTCCGTACACGCAGGCGGGACAGACCCCGCCGGCGCCCCTCCCGCCGCTCGTCGATCCGGGGACCACGGACGGCCGCGTGAATATGCTGTTCCACGAGCGCGCGTTCTGGATGTATCTCACCGGCCACCGGCTGGGCGATCTGCGGCGCCTCGTGCGCCAGTATGGCCGCACTCCCGAATCGGTCTTCCCCACCGGCAACTACCAGGGGGCGGCGGGCGGCGTGATGGGGTCGGACGTCAACTTCCCGATCACGGTGGATGAGCAGAACAACCCGGTCGCGGGCGCGTCCTGCCTGGACCGGAACTCGTAACACTCCCCGACGTTCGGGGTAACGAGAGCGGGAGGCTTCTGGTGAAGCCTCCCGCTTTCACATGTTCGAGCCCAGGAGACTCGATGATACCGTTTCGCCTCCGCACGATCGTTGCGGCGCTGTTCGCCTTCGTGGTGGTCCCCGCCGGCATCGCCGGCGCCCAGGACGCCGCGCCCACCATGCACTTCGGGGCCAGCGCGGGCCTCAACATCCCGCTCAGCGATCTCAGCAGCGAGGTGCAGACCGGCTACGTGCTCAACGGCCTCGCGGCCGGCACCCCGCGGGGGTGGCCGGTGGCGTTGCGCGGGGAGCTCTCATACGCCGGGTTCAGCGGCAAGAAGGGGATGGTGAGCCAGAACATCACGTCCCTCATGATGAACGTCGTGCTCCCCATCGCCGGGGCGGGCGACACCCCGTACTTCATCGGCGGCGTGGGCCTCAACCACATCAGCACCTTCGCCGGCCTGAACTCCGAGAACGACCTCGGGTTCAACTTCGGCGGCGGATGGAAGTGGCAGCTGGGCGACATGAGCAACTTCGTGGAGCTGCGGTACTACTACGTGAGCCACACCGGAGTCTCGCGCCAGATGGTGCCGCTCACCTTCGGCGTCATGTTCTGACGCGGTCCGGCGTCAGGCGGTCCGTTCGGGCTTGGGAAAGAGCGGATCGCCCTTGGTCACGCGCCAGCCGGCGGCGTCCAACGCCGCGAACGCGCTGAACCGCTGATCGGCCACGCGGCCGGGCCCGCCCAGCTGCTCCCACAGCGTCTGCGTCTTGGCCGGCATGAACGGCTGCAGCGCCACGCACTGTCGCGCCAGCTGCCGGATGAGCGTGCCCAGCGTGGCGTCCAGCTCGCCGGCCTGCGCCGGATCCTTGGCCAGCTTCCACGGCGCCTGACGGTCCACGTATTCGTTGCCCCGCGCCACCGTGAGCCACACCACGCGCAGCGCCTCGTGCAGCAGGTACCCGCGCGAGCCGTTCATCGCCGCGTGATACGCCGCGTAGTCGGCGGCATCCGCCTCGTCCACCGCGCCCCGCGCCGCGGCCGGCACCACGCCGTCGCGATACCGCGCCACCATGGCGATCGTGCGGCTGGCCAGGTTGCCCCATGCGTTGGCGAGATCGGCGTTGTACCGGTCCTCGAACCGCTCCCACGAGAAGCCGCCGTCGCCGTCGAAGGGCACCTCGCGGGTGAGGAAGTAGCGGAACGCGTCGGGCCCGAACCGGTCGATCGCGTCGCCCAGTTCGAGCTTCACGCCGGCCGACTTGCTGAACCGCTCCCCGCCCAGCGAGACGAACCCGTGGGCCCACACGGCCTCGGGCAGGGCGAGGCCCGCCGCCTCGAGCATCGCCGGCCAGATCACGCAGTGGAGCCGCGTGATGTCCTTGCCGATCACGTGCAGCTGCGCCGGCCAGCGCCCCGTGTACGAGGGGTCGGGATAGCCGGTGGCCGTGAGGTAGTTGGGCAGCGCGTCGAACCACACCCAGGTGCCCTGCTCCTCGCCGCCGCTGGTCGGGATGGGGAAGGGAATCGCCCACGCCAGCCGCGACCGGGTGATCGAGATGTCCTCCAGGCCCTGGTCGAGCAGCGACAGGATCTCGTTGCGGCGCGTCTCCGGCCGCAGGAACTCCGGGTGCTCCGCGAACAGCGTTTTTAGAAATTGCTCATATCGCGTGAGCCGGAAGAACCAGTTGTGCTCCTCGGTCCACTGCAGCTCGCGGGTGGGGTGGGTCACGCACTTGCCGTCCACGATTTCGTCGTCGCGCTTGAACAGCTCGCAGCCCACGCAGTACCACCCTTCGTACGCCTGCTCGTAGAAGTCGTCGGGGTGGCGCTCGTGGATGCGCAGGATCAGCGCGCGGACGCCGGCCTTGTGGGCCGGCTGCGTGGTGCGGATGAACTGGTCATACGAGATGTCCAACCGGGCCCACATCGCCTCGAACGACGCGGCGATGCGATCCACCAGCGCCTGCGGCGGCACGCCGCGCTCGGCCGCCGCCTGCGCCACCTTCTGCCCGTGCTCGTCCATCCCCATCAGGAAATGGACGTCGGCGCCGAGCAGCCGTTGATAGCGGGCGATCGCGTCGGCGCCGATCTTCTCCAGCGCGTGACCGAGGTGCGGCTCGCCGTTCGCGTAGTCGATGGCGGTGGTGATGTAGAACTGGGACACCTAGGCTCCGTGGGAATGCGGGGCAGCGGGGGGGGACTCGGGCGGTTCGTCGGCGGGCGCCGCGGGGTCGGCGTCGGGACGCTGGCCCTGGCCCGCGGCCCCGCGGTTGCGGCGCCCGCCGCGGCGACCGCGGCGGCGATGGGGCCGGCGCTCGCCGGCGGCCGATGCGCCACCGGCCTCCGTGATCGGCGGCGGCGCGGCCGATTCCGGTTCGTCCGCGGCCGGCGCCGAGTCCTCGTCGCCCTCGTCGGTCACGCGGCCCTCGCTGGTCACGTCGAGGGCAGGCTCGGACGCCGGCGCCGCGGCGGCCGTTCCCACGCGCAGCCAGCCGGCGTCGGGGTCGGTGCGCGCCACTTCGTCCCGCAGCTCGTCCAGCGGCACCGTGCGCGGCTCGCCTTCGGCGCCCCGCAACACCACCCGCTCCCGGAAGATGTCGTTGGACAGCACCTTCTCCTCGCCGCGCGCCGTGACCAGCACGCGCCCCTCCTTGGGAAACCGCTTGCGGCTCTGGACGTAGAACTCGTGCTCGTAGCGCAGGCAGCACATCAGGCGCCCGCAGGCGCCCGAGATCTGCGTGGGATTGAGCGACAGCCGCTGGTCCTTGGCCACGCCGAGGTTCACGGGCAGGAGTTCGGGCAGCCACGACGCCGAGCAGTATTGCCGCCCGCACCGTCCCACGCCGTCCAGCCGCTTGGCTTCGTCGCGCACGCCGATCTGCTTGAGCTCGATGCGCGTGCGGAACGTGGACGCCAGCTCGCGCACCAGATTCCGGAAGTCGACGCGCTTCTCGGCCGTGAAATAGAACGTCAGCTTCTTGCGGTCCCACTGCCATTCGGCGTCGGACACCTTCATGACCAGGGCGTTGGCCGTCACGCGCTCCATGGCCTTGCGCCGCGCCTCGTCGTCCTGCGCCCGCAGTTCCTCCAGCCGCCGCACGTCGTCGTCGCTGGCCAGGCGGCGGGCCCGTCGCGCCGGGAGGGCCTTGCCGTACCCGTGCGAGGTGCCCGCGTTGCGCGTGGCCGCGCGTTCCCCCACGGCGTGCACGCGGCCGACGTCCTCGCCCCGGTCGGCCTCGACGACCACCGGCGCCTTGAGCGCCGGCAACTCGTCCTGCTCCCAGATGAAGAAGTCCTTGCGGTTGCCCTTGAATGCCACTTCGATCAGATGCGCCACGACTACTCCAGGAACTGACCCATCCGCAGGAACTTCTCGCGGCGCCGCCGCACGAGCTTGTCCGGCTTGAGCCGCCGCAATTCGTCGAGGTTGCGCAGCAGCGTTTCCTTGACCGACGCCGCGGTGGTCTCGAAATCGGCGTGCGCCCCGCCCGGCGGTTCGGGAATGATCTCGTCGATGACCCGCAACTCGTACAGATCGGCGGCGGTGATCTTGAGCGCCGAGGCGGCCTTCTCGCGCATCTCGGGGCTCTTCCCGTCCTTCCACAGAATCGCCGCGCAGCCCTCGACCGAGATCACGGAATATACCGAGTTCTCGAGCATCATCACGCGGTCGGCCACGCCCAACCCCAGCGCCCCGCCCGACCCGCCCTCGCCGATCACCGTGGCCATGATCGGCACCTTGAGTCGGCTCATCTCGAACAGATTGTGCGCGATCGCCTCCGACTGGCCGCGCTCCTCGGCGCCCAGGCCGGCCCAGGCGCCCATCGTGTCGATGAACGTGATCACCGGCACGTGGAACTTCTCGGCCAGCTTCATGAGCCGCAGCGCCTTGCGGTAGCCCTCGGGATGGGGCATCCCGAAGTTGCGCCGCACGATCTCCTTGGTGTCGCGCCCGCGCTGGTGGCCGATCACCATCACCGACTCGCCGTCCAGCCGCGCCCATCCGCCCACGATGGCGGGGTCCTCGCGGAACAGCCGGTCGCCGTGCAGCTCCACGAAGTCCGTGAACGCCAGGCGCAGGTAGTCGAGCGTGAACGGCCGCTTGTTGCTGCGGGCCACGAGCACGCGCTGCCACGGCGTGAGGTTGCGGTAGATCTCCGCGCGCAGCGCGGCGAGCTTCTGTTCCAGCGGCGCCAGCTCCGCGGCCACGTCCATCTGGCGGTCGCCGGCCAGCCGCCGGAGCTCCTCGATCTGGTGTTCCAGCTCGACGAGCGGTTTCTCGAACTCCAGGGAGGCCGCGGTCATGCTAGTTCCCGCGCACCAGGCGCACGCGCTCGGTGCCGAGCACGGCGCGCAGGTCGGTGAGCGCCGCCTGCGTGGCCGACAGGCGCAGCGACCGCGACTGCAGGCGCTCCGTGGGGCCCGAGCCGTCGGTCCACCGCACTTCGAGCGGCGGGCTCCCGACGTGGGAGGTGGCGTGCGCCTCGATGACCGAGCGTATGTCTCGCATGATATCGGCGCTCACGATCTCGTCCGGCGTCAGCTCGATGGCCACGGCGACCTGCCCGTTGAGGCGCAGCTCGGCGAACGGCGTCACCGACGCGACGATGAAGGTTGGATGGTCCGTCTCCTGGTCCCGGCGGGAATACCCGCCCTTGATCAGCACCGGCACATCGGTCCGCAGCAGGTGGCCGATCAACCCCCAGGCTTCGGGGAATACCAGCACCTCCGAAGATCCCGAAAAATCCTCGACTGTCAACCGGGCGAACTCCGAACCCGTCTTCTTGCTGGTCTGGCGCTTGATGGCCGTGACCACGCACCCGATGGCCACCTGGTCGTTGGTCCAGCTGCCCAGTTGGGCCACGGTGCGTGTGGCGAACAGCTCGCACTCCACGCGGAACGGCTCCAGCGGGTGCCCGGAGATGTAGAAGCCGAGGATCTCCTTCTCCTTGGCCAGGCGGTCGGACTCGCTCAGCGGGGCCACATTGGGCAGTACGCGATGCCGTTCCATGGTGTTGGCGGCCGGCGCCGCGCCCATCGCGCCGAACAGCGACCCCTGGCCCATCGTGCGCTCCTGTTGCATGAGCGAGGCTTCGTGCAGCGCGGTGTCGAGCGTGGCCAGGTACTGCTGCCGGTGCCCGCCCAACTCGTCCAGCGCGCCCGATGCGATCAGCGCCTCGAACACCCGCTTGTTGCACAGCCGCAGGTCCACCCGTTCGCAGAGGTCGAACAGATCGGTGAACGGCTTGTCCCGGCGCGCCGCGAGAATCGAATCGATGGCGCTCCGGCCCACGTTGCGGATGGCGCCGAGGCCGAACCGCAGCCGCTTGTCGCCCACCACCGTGAACTTGTAGCCCGACTCGTTCACGCTCGGCGGCAGCACCTCGATGCCCAGCTCGCGGGCCTCGTTGATGAACTTCACCACGTTGTCGGTGTCGCCGATGGACGAACTCAGCAGCGCGCCCATGAACTCGGCCGGATGGTAGGCCTTGAGCCACGCCGTCTGGTACGAGATCACCGAGTAGGCCACCGAGTGCGACTTGTTGAAGCCGTAGCGGCCGAACGTCTCGATCTGGCCGGCCAGCTCCTCGATGATCTTGCGATCGTACCCGCGCCCCACCGACTTCTCCACGAACTTGTCCAGTTCCTTCTTGATCAGCTCGGCGTCCTTCTTGCCCACCGCCTTGCGCAGCACGTCGGCTTCGGCCAGCGAGATGCCGGCCAGGAGCTGGGCGATGCGCATCACCTGCTCCTGGTAGGTGATCACGCCGTACGTGGACTCGAGCACCGCCTGCAGCTCGGGCAGCGCGTAGGTGACCGCCTCCTCGCCGCGCTTGCGCCGCTGATATACGCGGTGCATCCCGGCGTCGAGCGGGCCCGGCCGCATGAGCGCGTTGGAGGCCACCAGATCGTCGAACCGGTCGCAGCGCATGCCGCGCAGCAGCTCCGTGGCCAGCGCCGATTCGAACTGGAACACGCCGATCGTGCGCCCGGCCCGCAGCATCTGGTACACGCGCGGGTCGCCGTCGTCGATGGCCGTGAGGTCGGGCCGCTGTCCGGTGGACGCCTCGATCGCATCGAGCGCGTCCTTGATCACGGTGAGCGTGGTGAGCCCCAGGAAATCCATCTTGAGCATGCCCGCCTTCTCGAGCGCGCCCATGTCGTACTGCGTGACCACGACCGACTCGTCGCTCCCGGCGCCGGCGCCCTTGGACGCCTGCGTGCACACGGGCACGTAGTCGTCCAGCGGTCCCGGCGCGATCACCACCCCCGCCGCGTGCACCCCGGTGTGCCGCGACAGCCCTTCGAGCGCGATCGCGTAGTCCAGCAATTGCCGGTACCGCTCGTCGTTGCGGTAGAGCTTCTTGACCTCCGGCACCTCGGCGATGGCTTCCTTGACCGTGAGCGAGAAGTTCGGCTGGTTGGGCACGAGCTTGGCCAGCGCGTCGGTCTCGGCGGGCGTGAACCCCAGCACGCGGCCCACGTCCTTGATCGCGGCCCGCGACTTCATGGTGCCGAACGTCACGATCTGGCCCACCGATTCGCGCCCGTACTTCTGGCGCACGTACTCGATCACCTCGCCGCGGCGCTCGAAGCAGAAATCCACGTCGATGTCGGGCATCGACACGCGCTCGGGATTCAGGAAGCGCTCGAACAGCAGGTCGTACTTGAGCGGGCAGACGTCGGTGATGCGGAGCGAGTACGCGACCAGCGATCCCGCCGCCGATCCGCGGCCCGGGCCCACCGGGATGTCCCGGTCGCGCGCCGCTTTAATGAAGTCATATACGATCAGGAAGTAGCCGGCGTAGCCGGTCTTCGTGATCACGTCCAGCTCGTAGTCCAGCCGCTGCTGCACGGGCTCGGGCAGGGAGTCGCCGTAGCGCTCCCTGGCTCCGGCCGTGGCCAGCCGCACCAGCAGTTCGTTCTCCGACGACACGCCCGCGGGCAGCGGGAACGACGGCACGTGGTACGTCTTGGTGAACGCCACGTCCACCTGGTCGGCGATCGCCAGCGTGTTCGCCAGCACGTCGGGGCGGTCGGGGAACCGCTCGGCCATCTCCGGCGCGCTCTTGAAGTAGAGCCCGCCGTCGTACCGCATCCGGTCGCGCGCCTCGCGATCCTTGCCCAGCCCGATGCACAGCAGCACGTCGTGCGCGTCGTGGTCCGACCGGGCCAGGAAGTGGGCGTCGTTGGTGGCGATCACCGGCAGGCCGACGTCCTTGGCCAGCGCGAACACGCGCTCGTTCAACTTGGCCTGTCCCTCCGAGTCGTGGGCCTGCACCTCGAGGTAGTAGCGGTCCTTGAACACCTCCGCGTACCACGACGCCACCTCGCGCGCCCCCTCCATGTCGTCCTGCTGCAGGTGGTAGGCGATCTCCCCCGCCAGGCACGCCGACGACACGATCAGCCCCTCGCTGTACCGGGCCAGCAGTTCGCGATCCACGCGCGGCCGCGAATAGAAGCCTTCGGTGTACCCCAGCGACGACAGCTTGGAGAGATTCTTGTAGCCGATCAGATCGCGGGCCAGCAGCACCAGATGGTAGTACGCCTTGCCGTTCGGCCCCCGGGCGCGGGCTTTCCGGTCGCCCGGCGCCACGTACGCCTCCATACCGATGATCGGCTTGATCCCGGCCTTCTTGGCGTGCTCCTGGAACGACCACGCGGCGTGGAGGTTGCCGTGGTCGGTGATGGCCAGCGCCGGCTGCTCGAATTCCTGCGCCCGCCGGATCAGGTCGTCGATCCGGTTGGCGCCGTCGAGCAGCGAGTACTCGGAATGGCAATGGAGGTGTACGAAGGACATCGGCGGTAAGATAGCGCCGCTGGCGGGGGGGCGTGAGCGCCCATCGTCGACGTTGGGTGCCATGGAACACGGGCGCGCGCGCGTGCATGCGGCGCGCCATCCCGGCATCCCATTCCGGCATCTATGACCGGGCATCTACGACTTGGGATTCGGATGCGGCGGACTGACCGGAATCCAAACGGATGCGTGCTATGGAGCTTCGGGAGCGAGCGCCCCCAATATTCTTGATCCGTGGCATTCCGCACATTCGTCGCATCCGTACCCAACTGCTGAGAGCGCCGCTCTGAGCCTGTCGCTGACCATTCCGGCATCTACGACTTGGGATTCGGACGCGGCGGACTGACCGGAATCCAAACGGATCAATGCCAGGGGGCTTCGGGAGCGAGCGCCGATCGGGAGGGCCCCGGCGCCACCACCCGTTGCCCAGCGCGCCCCCAATGCCCTTGATCCGTGGCATTCCGAACATTCGTCGCATCCGTACGCAACTTCTGAGAGCGCCGCTCCGAGCCTGGCGCTGACCATGCCGGCATCTACGACTTGGGATTCGGATGCGGCGGACTGACCGGAATCCAAACGGACGAGTGCCAGGGGGCTTCGGGAGCGAGCGCCCCCAATATTCTTGATCCGTGGCATTCCGCACATTCGTCGCATCCGTACCCAACTGCTGAGAGCGCCGGTCTGAGCCTGTTGCTGACCATTCCGGCATCTACGACTTGGGATTCGGATACGGCGGACTGACCGGAATCCAAACGGATCAATGCCAGGGGGCTTCGGGAGCGAGCGTCGATCGGGAGGGCCCGGGCGCCACCACCATTTGCCCAGCGCGCCCCCAATATTCTTGATCCGTGGCATTCCGCACATTCGTCGCATCCGTACCCAACTGCTGAGAGCGTCGCTCTGGGCCTTGCGCCGACCATTCAACGCTGAGAACCTGAAATTCAATTCCATGCGCATTCGCACCGTGCTGCTCCGCGTCGCCCTCGGACTCCTGACCCTGGTTGCCGGCTACCTGGCCCTCGCGCCCACCGGGCGCTATCTGCTGCGCGCCGGATGGGAGGAGGGGAAGATCCTCGCGCACCGGCACCCGATCAGCGCCATCGTCGCCGACCCGGCCACGCCGGCGGCCATCCGGGCCAAGCTCCAGGTGGTGCTCGCTGCTCGCGCGTTCGCGGCCGACTCGCTGGGGCTTGCCGCCAAGCAGAGCTTCACCACGTACTCGCAGCTCCAGCACGACACGCTGGTGCTCGTGCTCTCGGGCGCCTATCGCGACCGGCTGGCGCCCGTCACCTGGTGGTTCCCCATCGTGGGGCGCGTGCCCTACAAGGGATTCTTCGACTTCGCCGCGGCGCGCGCTGCCGCGCGCTCCCTCGAAGCCGGCGGGATGGACGCCTATCTCCGGCCGTCGCCGGCGTTCAGCACGCTCGGGTTCTTCAACGACCCGCTGCTCTCCACGTCCATGGAAGACGATTCGCTGGACCTGGCCAACACGGTAATCCACGAACTCACGCACAACACCTACTACGCGAGCGGCCAGGCGGTGTTCAACGAGTCGTTCGCCAACTTCTCGGGCGCGCGGGGCGCCGAGCGGTTCTTCCGGTCGCGCGGCGACTCGTCGGCGGCGGCCGCCGTGGCGGCGCGGTGGGACGACCAGAAGATCCTCGCCCGGTTCTGGGACCAACTCTATCGGTCCATCGATTCCGTATATCGCGCCCACCCCGAGAGCGCCGAGGCCCGCATCGCCGCGCACGACACCGTGTACGCCCGGGCGCGCGAGCAGCTGGTGCAGCAGATCGGCCCGCAGCTCCGCACCATCGACCCGCGCTATCTGGTCACCATGCGGCTGGACAACGCCGTGTTGCTGGCCCAGCGCATCTACCTCACCGATCTCGATCTGTTCGACGCCGTGTACGACCGCGAAGGCAAGGA
>DATLTC010000001.1 GCA_035533755.1 Gemmatimonadaceae bacterium | reverse complement strand
CGAATCGGCGGCGGTGATCACGGCCGAGCCGTTGCCGGTGTTGACCACGAGATCGGCCGGGGCCGCCAGCACGAGCGAGCTGTCGGGCCGCATCCCCACGATCATCGAACGGATGCCGAGCTGCAGCGAACCCTTGATGGCGACGAAGAACTTGGCGCGCGTGGAATCGTTGGCGGCGTTGGCCACATGGACACCGACCTCCGCGGGCGGCGGCGGCGGTTGGCGCCGGCAGCCCACGGCGCAGGCGGCGGCACAGGCGAGGGCCAGGGCGAGACGACGAGCGTGAGGTTTGGGCATCGACGGAAAATGCGCGCGCCGGCCCGTCTCTGCCACTACGCGGGCACCGCGCACCCGCGCCGGGAACCATGCGTCGGCGGTAATTTGCATACAATTGTGCCCAAGCTTTCGTTTTCGAAACGGAGGGCACGGGGTCGGAGTTTGGCTTCGATTCGCCTATATTGGCGGCACCCCCTCAGCCGCACCCTGTTGCCCATGCCACCACGCAGGCCTCCTTCTCGTTCCTCGCGCGCCAAGAGCCCCGGCGGTTCCGTGCGCGCCGGATCCGTCGCGCACGGCTCGCGGCCCGAGCAGGTGTACACCCGTCTGCGCGACCTGATCGTGCAGGGGCTGGTGGCGCCGGGCAGCCGGATCGTCGAGACGGAGATTGCCAGCCGGCTGGGGGTGAGCCGCACCCCCGTGCGCGAGGCCCTGCAGCGGTTGCAGCAGGAGGGCTACGTGATGGGCGCGCCGGGCGCGCAGCAATCGCGGCTCACCGTGGCCCCGCTCACACGCGACGACGTCCGCGAACTGCTCGACATCGTGGGTTCCCTCGAGGGACTGGGCGCGCGGCGCGCCGCCGAGCTCGGCGTGGAGGAGCGGAAGCCGCTGGTGAAGGACCTCCGGGCGCTCAACGCCGAATTTCTCAGGGCGGGGCGCTCGACCCCCGTGGACCACAGCCGTCTATACGACGCGGATGAACGTTTTCACCGCCGCGTGGTAGAAGCAGGGGTAGGTCCTCGGCTCATTGCGCTGCACGACGCGGCCAAGCCGCAGGCCGAACGCTACATCAGGATGTACATCAGCATGCTGACCGGAGACATCCGGTCGTCGGTGGAGGAGCACGACGCCATCACCGACGCGATCGACGACGGACGATCCGAGGCCGCGCAATACGCCGTGGAGGTCAACTGGCGGCACGCGGCCGAGCGACTGGCCAAGGTCATCGAAGAGGTCGGCGAACGCGGCAGCTGGTAGTGGCCAACACCCCCATGGAGGCAAGACCAGTGAAGAGACTCGCATTGTTGCTACTCGTTCCGGCGTTGTTCGCCTGCGATACGCAGGCCAAGCAGCAGCTCGGCGTGCTCGCCAAGGCGGACTCGCTGCGCCAGGACTCGTTGCTCAACGTCAAGAACCAGCTGCTCAACGACATGCTGGTGTCCACGCAGTTCATCAATGACATCGACGCCGAGATCGCCAAGGCGCGGAGCCTGCCCAAGCCCAAGACCAGGACCGCGCTGGCCACGCCCGCCGAGGCCGCGACGATCAAGCAGGACCGCGACGAGGTGCTGGGCAAGATCCGCATGCTCGTCCAGCGGCTCGACGCCACCGACGTCCGGCTGCGCGAGGTGCGGGCCAGCGCCGCGTCGCTGTCGCAGCACGACTCCACGCTCACCCGGCAGATCGCCCAGTACGAGCAGAACATCGCGGACTTCCGGGCCACGGTGGAGCGCCAGAAGACCGAGTTCCAGGCGATCATCGATTCGCAGAACGTCCAGATCGCGTCGCTCAAGGGCAAGGTGGACACGCTCAACACGGTCAAGGCCGCGCTCAGCGATACCGTCACCGACCTCACGCGCGTGAAGAACACGGGCTACTACGTGGCCGGCACCCGCGACGAACTGGTGCACGAGGGCGTGCTGTCGGAGGAAGGACACAAGCAGTTCCTGCTGTTCGGCAATCGCCCGGTGGAGCCGGCGCGCACGCTCGATCCGTCGGCGTTCACGCGCATCGACATCACCAGGGATACGAGCATCGCGCTGCCCGACGGGGAGTATTCGATCTTCTCGCGGCAGGACCCGCAGTATGCGCAGGGCTTCGCCGTGAAGGACGGCAAGATCACGGGCGGGCTGCACATCACCTCGCCCACGCAGTTCTGGGCGTCGTCCAAGTTCCTGATCCTGATGAAGCACTAGGCCGCCAGCCCTGCCGGAGGCAGCACGCGGGGCGCGCGCTCAGTCGAGCGCGCGCCCCGTGTGCGTTGTGGCCCGGCGCGCTACCAGGACGGCTTCTCGCTGGCCAGCTCCTCCGACAGCTTGAGGTAGCTCTCGTAGCGGCTCACGGCCACCTCGCCGCGCTCCAGGGCCGCGCGCACCGCGCAGTCGGGCTCCACGCTGTGCAGGCAGTCGGCGAACCGGCACTGCTCCCGATGCACGCGGATCTCGGGAAAGCAGAGATCGAGCCGCTCCACGGGCAACTCCCACATGCCCACTTCGCGCAGCCCCGGCGTGTCCATCACGTAGCCGCCACCGGCGCCGGGCAGCGGGTGCAGCGACGCGCCGACCGTGGTGTGGCGACCCTTGTTGACCGACGCGCTCACCTCGCCCACCCGCAGGTCGAGGCCCGGGAACATGGCGTTGAGCAGCGACGATTTTCCGGCGCCGCTGGGTCCGGTGAGCACCGAGGCGCGGCCGGCGAGCGCCCGCGACAGCACCTCGAGCCCGTCGCCGCGTTTGACGCTGGTGAAGTGCACCGGATATCCGGCGCGCGGGTAGTCGGTGAAGCGGGCGTGCGCCACCTCGGGGCCCACGAGGTCGACCTTGTTGACGACGAGACGCGCCGGCAGTCCGTTGGCCTCGGCGATCACGAGAAACCGGTCGACCATGCGCAGATGCGGTTCGGGGTTCGCCGCCGCGAACACGATCACCACCTGATCCACGTTGGCGGCGATGATGCGTTCGCCGCGCGCGCCGCCGGGTGCCCGCCGCGCCAGGCGGGAGGTGCGGGGCAGGATCTCGGCGATGGCCAGCGACTGGCCGCGGGCGTCGCGCTCCAGCCGCACGCGGTCGCCCACCGCGAGCTTCACGGCCTCACGGCCCGCGGTCTCGGTGTCGCGCCGGATGGATCCGCCGGCCCGGCGGCCGACGTCGGCTTTCTTCAGGCGGCCGCGCATCGACGCCTCGTGCACCGTGCCGTCGGGCAGGAGCACGTGCCACACGCCGCCCGTGCCCTGGGAGACGGTGCCCACCAACTCCTCGGCGCCGGTCACGTCTCGCCGTCGTCGGCGCGCATCGCGTCCCACCACCGGCGGCCGGGCGCGGCGCCGTCGCGGGCCGCGATCAGGCCGTCGAGGGCGCGCTTGACGTCGGCCAGCGGCATCGCGCCCACCAGGGCGCGCGCCGCATCGGGCGTCGCGGCGTGAATCAGATAGTCGGTCTCGAGATGGCCCTGCGGCGCGGCCGCGCCCACCCGCGCCCACTGCACGAACAGCAGGTACGCGGCCGCCGCACCGGCCGGACCGCGGGCCGCGTCGGTGACGATCTCCACGCTGTACGAGAACCCGTCCGATCCCTCGAACGCCGCCGGCCGGTCGTGCACCGCCATGTAGCCGCCCAGGGTATTGGCGTCGCCCCGGGAATGATCGGCGGGAATGAACTGCCCGGACATGATCAACGCCGGCCGCCCACCATCTCGCGGAGCACGTTGCCGGTGATGAACGCCACGTTGGCCGGACGCTCGGCCAGGCGGCGCATGAGGTACGGATACCACTGCGTGCCGAACGGCACGTACACGCGCACGCGGAAGCCGGCGCGCACGAGCTGGTCCTGCAGGTCGCGCCGCACGCCGTAGAGCATCTGGAACTCGAACCGGTCGGCCGAGATGCCGTGCTCGGCCACGAACCGCTGCGCCTCGGTGACGAGCGCCGGATCGTGGGTGGCGAGCGCGGGGTACGTGCCGCGCTCGAGCAACGCGTGCATGCACTTCACGTAGTTGGCGTCGACGTCCTTCTTGTCGGGATAGGCCACGGCGGCCGGCTCCTTGTACGCGCCCTTGCAGATGCGCACGCGGCACTTGAGCTCCACGGCCCGCTCCACGTCGGCGAGGGTGCGATACAGGTAGCTCTGCAGGACGATGCCCACGTGCTGCTTGAAGCCGGGGTACAGCCGCTCCTCGAACAGCCGCAGCGTGCGCTCCGTGTAGGCGCTCGACTCCATGTCCAGGCGCACGAACGAGCCGTAGCGCTTGGCGCGCTCGAGCACGTCGCGCATGATCGACACGCACAACTCCTCGGAGATGTCGAGCCCCATGGCGGTGAGCTTCACCGACACGTTGGCATCGAGCCCCTGCTCGTTGATGCGGTCGAGGATGGTGAGATATTCGTCGCGCGCGGCGCGGGCCTCGCGTTCATTGGTGACGCTCTCGCCCAGCAGGTCGAGCGACGCCGAGATCCCCTTGGCGTTGAGGGCGCGGACGGCGTCCATCGCCTCGTTCAGCGTCTCTCCGGCAACGAACCGGCGCGCGAACGATTTGGCGAGGCGGTTCTTGCGGACGAACCGGAAGACGCGGGGCTGATTGGACAGATACAGCAACGTGGAGCGGAACATGCGACCTCAGACGGCACGGCGCAGGGAACGCCGGAAAAATGACGGCCCGCGCCGAAGCGTGGGCCTTGGGGGGAGAATCAGGGTTTGACGGGACGGAGTGGGGCGTTGACGGTGAACGGCTCGACGATGCGCAGCACCGGATACTGCTTTCCGGGGGCGAGCCAGCCGTCCATGATGTTCCAGGTGGTGAATCCGTCGTCGCTTTCGGGCTCCAACAGGTACATGGCCAGGATCGCGAGCGGCTGCGCCTCGCGCACGATATACGTGCCGGGCGGCAGGGTGATGCCGAGCGGCGCCCAGAGCCCCTCGAGGCGCACTTCGTGGTGGCCCTGGTACTCCCGCGGGTTGCGGATCACCGAGTCGATGGCGAACTGCTCGGCGCGCACGTCGAGCGAATCCACCAGCTGCTCCACGAACACGCCGTGCATGGCCAGCCGCTGGACGAGCGGCTTCTGGTCGGGGCCGAACGCGTAGGCCACCGGCATGCGCCGCTCGAGCGTGGGCGTGAACCGGTCGTACACGTCCATCCGTTCGGTGTGGAAGTCGCCGATGCGGCGGAATCCGCGCGGCACGCCGGGCAGCTTCTGCGTGCTGTCGGGCAGGCGACCCAGGGTTTCGAGAATCACGTCGGCCTTGCGCGGGTGCTGCGTGATCTGCGAACGCAGCGCGATGTACGGCGCCGCCGACGGCGTGGTGCCGCCGTACACCGTCTTGCGGTCGGCCTCGTGCGAGATGTCCACGATCTCCGACGAGTTGGCGGCGAGCAACGACAGCAGCTCGCCCACGAACGCGTACGTCGAGGCGATGCGGGTGCGGAACGGATCGTGCGAATAGGCCTCGCTGAGCACGCCGATGCGCCCGCGAATGCCGTAGTAATTGGTGCCGTACCGCGGCCGGGCGTCGTACGTGTACCAGCCGCGACGGCCGCCGGTAGTGTCGAGGTTGCCGTAGTCGAAGGTCTGGATGCGTTCCCGGGCCAGCAGATTGCGGCGCACGGCCGGGAGCAGCGTGTCCATGGTGAACGGGCCGGTGTACTTGGCGGCCGGACTGAGCGAGCCTGCGTAGGTGAGGGCGTAGCCGTGGAAGGTCCCGTCGGTGGTGTGCAGGTCCACGAACACGTCCGGGTCCCACGCGTTGAACATGGCCAGCGACGCGCGGGTCTCCGGCGCATCGGCCTTGATGTAGTCGCGATTCAGGTCAAGGCCCTGACCGTTGGCCCGCTGGCCCACGAGTTCGGGGCCGTCCTGCTCGGGCCGGTTCGTGGCCTGGGGGCCGAACTTCTCGTTGCCGTCGGCGTTGTAGATCGGAACCACCACCAGCACCAGCGAGTCGAGCACGTTGGGCTGCTTGTCGTCCGACAGCTCGCGCAGCATGGCGAGGATGGCTTCCTTGCCTTCCACTTCGCCGGCATGGATGTCGGCCTGGATGTACACGATCGGCCGGTTGAGCCGCTTGGCCTCGGCGGCATCGCGCACCACGGGGCGCGACGCCACGACGTACGGGATCTCGCGCCCTTCGCTCGTCTTGCCGATGTCGCCGATGGTGATCGGGGCGCCCAGGAGCTTGAGCGAATCGAGGAACGACACGACGTCCGCGTAGTGGGACGTCTCCATGAAGTTCGTGCGTTCGGCGCGCGTGAGCGGGCGCCGGTGCGAGAAGTCGGTGGGATACACGGCGTGGATGTTCACCGCCGATACCGCCGTCCGTCTTTCCGGCATCGGACCGGGGCCGCGGCCGGGCGGAGCGCCGCCGGCAGAGCCGCCGCCGCACGACGCCGCCAACGCGGCTGCCGCGAGTGGAGTCAGGACGCGAGCAAGCGAACGAGCCATGACTGGTCTCAGGTCTCGGGAAACGCGCAGGGAACAGGGAATTGTACCCTGATGGCGGCGCGAGGTGCTAGGGACCGCTCAGCGTTCGCTGCGCGCCGCTGGCGGGCCGCCGCCGCGCAGGGCGGCGCCGCGCGCCCGCGTGGTAGCCGCGGCCGCCGGGTCGGCGCCGCGATCGATGTCCTGGCGCACGCTGCGCTGGTACGCGGTGAAGTCGGCGTCGCGGACCCCGGCCCGAGCCAGTGCCTCCACGGCCGCCGAGGCCGTGGGCGCCGGCACCCCGCGCGACACGAGGTCGGTGAGGACCATCAGCGGCGTGGTGAGCTGCCGGCCCACGTCGGCCCGCCGCAGCGCGGTCAACTGGGCGGGCGTGATCCCCGCGTGGAGCGCGTGCGCCCCGGCCGTGATCTCCTCGGCGCGGGAGCCGCGGCCGAGCGCGGCGCGGGCCCGGCGCATCTCCTGGGCCAGGGCGCGCACGGCGGCCACGATGCGCGGACCGGCGGCGTGCTTACCCGCCCCTTCGAGCGCCTTGTTGACCAGCGCGTCGGCCGGCAGGCCGGCCACCCGCGCCGAATCGACGAGCGCGAGCACGGCCGTGCGGGTGACCGGATCGAGTTGGGTGTTGAGGCGCGAAACCTGCGCTCCCAGCGTGGGCGCCGCCGCCAGGATCAGCAGCGTCGCCACCGCGTGCCGCGCCAGCCGCATCAGGGCGTGTCGTCGACGACGAGCGCCGAGTTGGGATACCCGAAGTCCTCGTCGGCCACGCGAGGCGCGGCCGGATCGGGCACCCATAGCGAATCGTCGACGAGGAAGCCGTAGCGATGGTGGCCTGGGGGAATGGGGGCCGTGAGCGACCAGACGCCGCCATGATTCTCCGCGTGGTACGCGGCGTGGTTCGGGTCCCACCCGTTGAAGTCGCCCACCACCTGCACGGTCTTGGCGTCGGGGGCCACGAGCACGAACTGCACCTGGTGCCCCTGCGGGCGCGCCGCCGGGAGAACCGCCATCGCGAGCATGCCGGCCGCCACCGCGGCGAACGCCGACCACACGCGCCATTTCGGAATCGGCATCAGGGGCGTGATCAGTTCGAGCGGACGCCGTGCCACCGCCCGGACGGCACGCATCACCCGCTGATCGAACGAGGCGTCCACCGTCACCGGGCGGCGGAGTTCGTCGACGATCCCATCGAGTCTGGAGTTGTTGATGTCACGCACTGCGCGCCTCCTTCAACAGCACCCGCAACCGGTCGCACGCGCGCATCACGCGCATCTTGAGCGCTGATACGCCAACGCCGGTCAGGTCAGCCATCTCGTCGTATCCCAACCCTTCCACGTACTTCAGGAGGAACGCCTCGCGTTGTTCCGGCCGCAACTCGGCCAGCGCCCGCTCGATCTCCTCCCGCCACGCCCACACTTCCGCCGGATGATCCTCCGACGCCGTCATCAGCGCCGTCTCGTCGGCGAGGAAGGTCCGCGCGCGACGCGCACGTCGCGCGCCCGCCGTCCGGCAGCGGTTGACGAGGATGCGAAAGAGCCAGGCCCCGAACCGTTCCGGATCCTCGCACCGGGCGAGTGACCGATAGGCCCGCACGAACGCGTCCTGCATCACCTCGTCCGCGTCCTCACGGTTCCCGAGCATGTGCATCGCATACCGTGCACAACGTTCGCGATACCGCTCGACGAGCGTCGCGAACGCTTCCACGTCACCGGCGAGCACCCGCTCGACGATCAGCGCGTCAGCGCTTCCATCCATATGGCTCTGACCTTACCACCAGGGGTGGAGTCACACGACCTCGACCGAAATCGCTTGGGGGACAGCATCATACCGGTTTCCCGTCGGCGGGATAGAATCGTCGCCGCGAACGCGCCATGTCAACCAGGAGTTCTGCCGGCTCGAACCGCGAGGGGAACCGCCCGTGCAGGTCTTCGAGCCGGCGGACGACCTCGTCGGCACCCAGAGAATCAATGTAGCGAAACGGTCCGCCGCGGAACGGAGGGAACCCGATCCCGAAGACGGCGCCGATGTCGCCGTCCCGGGGGGACCGGAGAATGCCTTCCTGTAAACAGAGCGCAGCTTCATTTACCATCGCCAGGGCGCAACGTTCCGCGATCTCACCGGCCGGGACCGGCACCCGGGCCCCCGACCCACCGATCGCCCGGTACACCGTGGGGTCCACCCCCTCCTTCTTGCCGTGGGCGTCGTACCGGTAGAACCCGGAGCGCCCCTTGCGCCCCGTGCGCCCCGACTCCACCACCCGCCGCATGGCGTCGGACGGCGCCATCCGCGTGCCGAACGCCTCCGAGAGCACCAGCCCCACCTCGCCGCCGACGTCGATCCCCACCTCGTCGAGCAGGGTGATCGGCCCCACCGGAAACCCGAATTCCACGAGGGCGCCATCGATGGCCTCGATGCCCGCCCCCTCGTCGAGCAGCAGCCCGGCTTCGTTCATGTACGCCGAGAGCGCGCGCGTGGTGTAGAAGCCCGGCCCGTCGTGGACCACGATCACGGTCTTGCCGAGCGCCCGGCCGTAGCTCACCGCGGTCACCGCCGCCTGCTTGGCGGTGTCGGGCGTCACGATCACCTCCAGCAGCGGCATGCGGTGCACGGGCGAGAAGAAGTGCATCCCGAGCACGCGCTCGGGGTGCGCCGCCGCCTGGGCGATGCGGCCGATGGGGATGGTGCTGGTGTTCGACGCGTACACGGCGTCGGGCGCCAGCGCGGGCTCCACCTCGCGCAGCACGCGGTGCTTGAGTTCGAGGTCCTCGAACACGGCTTCGATCACGAGGTCCGCGTTGCCGAACCCGGTGTACGTGGTGGTGCCGCTCACGAGGATCATCTGGTCGTCGAACTGCTGGCGCGTGATCTGCCGCCTGGCCAGCCGTTCGTGCAGCACCTCGCGCACCGCCGCGAGCCCCTTGCCCACGCGCGCCGGGTCGGTGTCCTTGAGGCGGACGATCGTGCCCAGTTGCGCGGCCACGCCGGCGATGCCGGCGCCCATGAATCCGGCGCCGAGCACGCCGAGTTTGCGCACCTCGTTGGGAGGCGGCGCCGGCTGGTCCACGCCGGTGTCCTTCTTGAGCGACGTGGTGGCGAAGAACAGAAAGATGAGCTGGCGCGACACCTCGGTCATGGCGAGCTCGCCGAACCGGCGCGCCTCCTCGCGCAGCCCTTCGGCCATGCCGCGCTCGAATCCGGTGTGCACGGCGGTGATCGCCGCCAGCGGCGCCGGGAAGTGGCCGTGCGTCTTGGAGAGCACGCCCTCCCGCGCCTTGCGGAATACGATGCTCCGCCCGGCGAAGTTCGTGTCGAGCAGCAGCCCGGCGGCGCCGGCGCCATGCCCGCTGCGCACCGGCCGGCGCGTGCGGTTGGCCAGCTCCTGGGCGCGGGTCACGGCCACCTCGCGCAGCAGCGCGGGATGCACCATCTCGTCCACCAGCCCCATCTGAAGCGCCTTGCGGGCGCGCACGTTCTTGCCGGTGAGGATCATGTCGAGCGCGGCCTGCAGGCCGATGAGGCGCGGCAGCCGCTGGGTGCCGCCCATCCCGGGAATGAGCCCCAGCTGCACTTCGGGCAGCGCGAGCACCGTCTTGGGGTGGTCGGTGCAGATGCGATAGCTGCAGGCGAGCGCGGTTTCGAGACCGCCGCCCAGGCAGGCGCCGTGAATGGCCGCCACCACCGGCACGTGGAGCGCGGCGAGGGCGTTGAGCACGTCCTGCCCCATCTGGCTGGTGCGCGCCGCCTCCTCCTCACGGCGGAACTCCAGGAACTGCTCGATGTCGGCGCCGGCGATGAACGAATCGCGTTTGCCGCTGATCAGCACGCAGGCGCGCACGGTCACGTCGCGATCGACGTCGGCGATCACCTGCCGCAGCTCGGCGCCCAGCGCCTGCGTGAGCTTGTTCACCGGCTCGCCCGGCATGTCGAGCGTGAGAACGAGCACGTCGTGCTGGCGGTCGAGGCTGATCATGGGTTGGGCGTCTCCCCGCTCACGGGCGTTCGATGACCATGGCGTGGCCCAACCCGCCGGCCGCGCAAACCGTCATCAGGCCGAACTGGCCGCCGCGCCGCGCCAGTTCGTTGGCCAGCGTGATCAGGATCCGGCCCCCGGTGGCGCCGAATGGGTGCCCGATGGCAATCGACCCGCCCATCACGTTGAGCTTCGAGCGGTCCACCTCGCCCAGCGGCCGGCTGTAGCCCGCCCGCTCCGCCCACTCCTGCGATTCGAAGCCCTTGAGGTTGCACAGCACCTGCGCGGCGAACGCCTCGTGCATCTCGATGAGGTCCATGTCGGCCAGCGTGAGGCCGGCGCGCTGCAGCGCCAGCGGCGCGGCGAGCACGGGCCCCATCAGGAGCTGATCGCCGGGGTCGAGCGCCGCGTACGCGTACGACCGGATATACGCCAACGGCGCATATCCCAGCGTCTTCGCGCGCTCCTCGCTCATCAGCAGCACGGCGCTGGCGCCGTCGGTGAGCGGCGACGCGTTGCCCGCCGTCACCGTGCCGTAGCGGCGGTCGAACACGGGCCGGAGCGCCCGGAGCGCCTCGATGCTCGTATCGGTGCGCACGCCGTTGTCGCTCGACGCGGCCACATCGAAGCGGGGCGGCACCCAAACGGTGGCGATCTCCGCGGTGAGGCGGCCGTCCAGCGTGCCCACCGACGCCAGGCGGTGCGAACGCAGCGCGAACTGGTCCTGTTCCTCGCGCGGAATGCCGTTCATCTTCGCCATCTTCTCGGCGCTCTGCCCCATCGTCTCGCCGGTCGTGGGCTCGGCGATGGCGGGCGTGATCGGGACGAAGTCCCTGGGGCGGACGCGCCCCAACGCGCCCAGCCGGCCGGCCAGCGATTTGGCGCGCGACGCCGCCACGAGCGCGTCGGACATGCCGCGCGAGTGGAGGATGGGCACGTTGGAGAGCGACTCGGCGCCGCCGGCGATGACCACGTCGCGATGCCCCAGCGCGATCTGATCGGCGGCATCGGTGATCGCCTGATTGGACGACGCGCACGCCCGGCTCACCGTGTATGCGTCCACCGACTTGGGCAGCACCGGCATGAGCGAGACTTCGCGCGCGATGTTGGGCGCGAGCACGGAGTGCACCACGGTGCCGTACACCAGCGCCTCGACCAGCGACCCGTCGAGCTCGGTGCGCTCGAGCAACTCCGACACGCACCGGCGGCCCAGGTCGATGGCGCTGAGCCCGCGGAGCACGGTGCCCGCGCGTGCAAAGGGGGTGCGCACGCCCGCCACGATCGCCACGCGGCGACCGTTCCCGAAAGTCGGCATGGCTTCAACTTAGGCGATAGCCCACGGGGCGCCAAACCGGCCGGCGGCTGCTTGTTCGCGACGGCGCGCGGTGGCAGCTTTTCGCATGCCGCTCTCGCAATCTCCCCCCCGCCTGCCGGCCTCCGGCTCGTCGTTCGACCTGCTGGTGGTGGGCGGGGGGATCACCGGGGCAGGGATCGCCCGCGACGCCACGCTCCGCGGGCTGGCCGTGTTGCTGGTGGAGAAGGACGACTTCGCGAGCGGCACGTCCAGCCGCAGCTCGCGGCTCATCCACGGCGGGTTGCGCTACCTGGAGCACGGCCAGCTCAAGCTGGTGTTCGAGGCCAGCGACGAGCGGCGGCGGCTCCTGCGCCTGGCGCCGCATCTGGTGCGGCCCCTGCGCTTCGTGTGGCCCGTGTACGCCGGCGCCCGCGTGCCGTTCTGGAAGGTGGTGGCGGGGGTCACGCTCTACGACACCCTGGCCATGTTCCGTAACGTGCGCCGGCACCGGCGCCTCTCGCCGGCGGGGGTCGAAGCCGAGGAACCGGCGGTGGCGCGCGACGGGCTCCGGGGCGGGGTGGCGTACTTCGACGCCCACACCGACGACGCCCGGCTCACGCTCGCCAACGTGCTCGACGCCGAATGCGCCGGGGCCACGGTGCTCAATCACGTGGCGGTGGAGGCGTTGTCGCTGGAGCGTGGGCGTGTGGTCGGCGCGCGGCTGGCCGACCGGCTCACCGGCGACACGACCGAGGTGCGCGCCCTGGCGACCGTGAACGCCACCGGCCCGTGGAGCGACGACGTGCGCCGGCTGGAGGGAGCGGCCGGTCGGCCCCGCGTGCGGGGGAGCAAGGGCGTGCACATCCTCGTGCCGCACCACCGGGTGGGCAATCGGGCGGCGCTCACCCTGCTCTCCCCCACCGACGGGCGCGTGATGTTCGCGCTGCCGGCGGGCGCGTTCACCGTGTTCGGCACCACCGACACGTTCACCGAAGCCAACCCCGACGCGGTGCGCGCCTCGGAGGACGACGTGGCGTATCTGCTGCGGGCCGCCAACACGTTCTTCCCCGCGGCGCAACTCGGGCGTGCCGACGTGGTGAGCGCATGGGCGGGCATCCGCCCGCTCGTGGCCACGACGGCCGATTCGCCCAACGCGGCGTCGCGCGAGCACGCGATCGAGGTCACGCCGCGCGGCGTGGTGGCGATCACCGGCGGCAAGCTCACCACGTATCGCATCATGGCCGCGCAGGTGGTGGACGTGGTGGTGCGGAGGCTCGGCCGGGGCGGCAGGTCCACCACCGCCGACCTGCCGCTCCCCGACGACACGGCGGAGCGCGACGCGGCATGCGGCCGCGACGCGGAGGCCGGCGCGCGCATCGTCCCCTCGCTCGACTGGCGATTCGGCGAACTGCGCTGGGCGGTGGAGCGCGCCCACGCGCGCACGCTGGCCGACCTGTTCATCCGGCGCACCAAGCTCGCGTTCGAGACGCCCGACCACGGGGCCGGCGCGGCGGCCGCCGCGGCGCAGTACGTGGCGCCCCTGCTGGGCTGGAACGGCGACGAGCAGCGCGAGGCGGTGGCGCGCTATGCGCGCGAGGTGGAGCGGATCTTCGGCGTGGACGCCGGGGCCGGCGTCTAGCGCGGGGCGGCGATGCCGCCCCGCGGGGTCATTCGTCTTTCACGATCTCGTCGTGAATGGTGTACAGCTCCACCACCACCAGCGTCCGCGTGAGCGTGGGCAGACGGAGCATCACGTCCTCGCCCACGCCCTTGCCGAGCAGCGCCCGTCCGATGGGCGACGCCATGGTCACGTGGCCCTCCTCGAATTCGATCGCGTCGCCGAACACCAGGTGGTACGTCTCGCGCACCCTGGACTTCTTGTCCTCCACCACCACGCGCGAGCCCAGCCCCACCTTGTCGGGCGGGATCTGCGACGGGTCGATGGCCGACAGCTTGCTCAGCCGCTGGTGCAGATGGCCCAGCCGCGCCTGCACGAACTGCTGCCGCTCGAGCGCCGCCTTGTACTCGCTGTTCTCGCGCAGATCGCCCATCTCCACGGCGCGACGAATCTCGCTGGGAAGCGTGACGTTCAGCTCGTACTGCAGGCGCCCGACTTCCTCGGTCAGTTTTTCCTTGAGGGCTTCGATCATGGAACCGCGCTGGCTGGGTATAAAAATCGAGGCGCCCGGCTGAGTGGCCGGGCGCCGATACTGCGACGAATCCCGAACCCTCGCCTACCGCCGCTGCCGGCTGGGCGTCACTTCTGCGGTCGCTCGGGTCACGTCGCTCATACGTGCATACTACCGCGACCCCGGGGGTTCGTCCAGCGGCGATGTGCCGCCGGCCGCCGCAGGCTAGACTACGGCGCATGATCGAGCAGGAGCGATACGGCGACGTGCTGCGGCTGCGCATGTCCAGCCGCCGCAGCCGGTCCATGGGATACGAGGTGAGCGCGTACTTCACGCGCGGCGTGCTGGTGGACTGCGGCTTCCCGCACGTGGCCCGTGAGCTCCGGGCGCTGCTGCGGGAGCTCCGCCCCGTGGGCGCCCTGCTCACGCACGGCCACGAGGATCACGCCGGCAACGTGGCGCTGCTGGCCGCAGCCGGCATTCCGCTGGACGTCACCGCCGCCACCCTCGCCGAGTTGCGGGCCGGCCATCGCATCCGCGCGTACCGCCGCTACACCTGGGGACAGCCGCGTCCGTTCACCGGCGCGTTCCAGGCGTTCTCCTCCGATGCCCTGCGGTCGATCCCCACCCCGGGCCATGCCCACGACCATCGCATCGTGTGGGACGCCGAACGCGAGACGCTCCTCTCGGCGGATCTCTGGCTGGGCGTGCACGACAAGCTGATGCACGTGGAGGAGGACCCGCGCCAGCTGGTGCGCGACCTGCGCGCCGCGGCCGCGCTGCGTCCGGCGCGGATGTTCGACGCGCACCGCGGCCCGGTGCACGACCCGGTGCGCGCGCTCAACGCCAAGGCCGACTGGCTCGAGGCGACGATCGCCGCGATCGAGGTCCGAGTGGCCGCCGGGTGGAGCGACCGCGCCATCCGGCGCCAGGTGCTGGGCCGCGAGGAGCTGGCCGGCTTCATCTCGCGCGGAGAGTACGCGCGCGCTAACCTCGTGCGCACCGTCCGTGCCGGCGCCGCCGCGCCCCAGGGGAATCCGTCATGAACGCGCTGCTCGTCACGATCGTCGTGCTCCTCGCCGCCACGGTGGTGCTCGTGGCGGTCACGCTGCGCCGCACCCGCCCCGCCGACACCTCGGCGCTCACGCAGCAGCTGGGCGAACTGCAACGCGGGCTCGATCGCGCCGACCGGCTGGTGCGCGAGGAGATGGGGCGCAATCGCGAGGAGACCGCCTCGTCGCTGGCCCGCGTGACGATGTCGCTGGACCAGCGGCTGGAGCAGGTGCAGCGCGGGCTGGGCGAGATGCAGGCGCTGGCCGACGGCGTGGGCGATCTCAAGCGCGTGCTCACCAACGTGAAGACGCGCGGCGCGCTCGGGGAATGGCAGTTGCAGGCGCTGCTCGAGCAGTTGCTGGCCCCCGAGCAATTCGCGCGCAACGTGAAGCCGAGCCCGGTACGCGATCAGATCGTGGAGTTCGCCATCCGCATTCCGGCGCCGGGCACGAGCGGGGGCGGCATGTGGCTGCCCGTGGACAGCAAGTACCCGGCCGAGGACTACGCGCGGTTGACCGACGCGCAGGAGCGGGCCGACGCCGCCGGCGTAGCCAGCGCGCAGAAGGCGCTCGGCACCGCCGTGCGCCGGTGCGCCGACGACATCCGCGTCAAATACATCGATCCGCCCAACACCACCGACTACGCGATCCTCTTTCTGCCGTCGGAGGGCTTGTTTGCCGAGGTGGTGCGGCTGCCCGGGCTGGTGGAGGCGCTGAGCACCGATTGCCGCGTGATGGTGGCGGGCCCCACCACCTTCGCCACGCTGCTCAACTGCCTGCAGATGGGATTCCGCTCGATGGCGCTGGCCGAGCGCTCCGAGGAGGTGTGGCGGCTGCTCGCCGCGGTGCGCGGCGAGTTCGGCCGGTTCACCGAGACGGTATCGGCGGCCCAGAAGAAGCTCGGCCTGGCCGCCGACGCGGTGGACCAGATCGCCGTGCGGGCCCGCGCCATGGACCGCAAGCTGCGCGACGTGGAACTTCCGGCCGGCGGCGAGCCGCCGGCGCTCACATCCTAGCCGGCGCTCTTGGCGTACTCGCGGCGGAGGCGCGCCATCATCGCGCCGCGGCGGTCGTACAGCCGCTTGAGCGGACGCCTGGCGTGCTTGGCGTGGGCGTACGACGTGAGCAGGGGCAACGCCACCGTCGAATCGAGGTAGCACACCACCGCGTCGGGCAGCCGCTCGGGGTCGATCTTGCCCCAGCTCACCGCTTCGGCGGGCGTGGCGCCCGACAGGCCGCCGGTATCGGGCCGGGCATCAGTGATCTGTAAAAAGTAGTCGTGGCCCTTCTCGTCGATGCCCAGCACTTCCTGGATCTGCGGCTCCGTCTGCAGGATGAAGTTCTTGGGGCTGCCGCCGCCGCAGATGAACACCGCCGACTTGCCGCCGCCGCGCTTGGCGTCGAGCACGATCGACGCCGTCTCGTTCACGTCGAGATTGGGATCGATCACGCACCGGTTCCCGTCCAGCGCCAGCGCCGCGATGTTCATGCCGATGGACGAATCGCCGGGCGACGATGTATAGATGGGCACGCCGGCCGCGTAGGCCGCCGAGAGCAGCGACTTCTGGCCGATGCCCAAGGCCTTCTCGCGCTCGCGCACGTACTTGCCGCACAGATAGTGGAACTCGGCGCTCGACATAGAACGCTGGAACTCCGCTCCTTGAATGATCTTCCTGAAAAAAGCGTCGGTGCTCAGCAGCACGTCATAATCGAAAAAGATGTCGTAGATGCGCACCACGCCTTCTTCGCGCAGCACGACGTCCGACTCCTGGGCGTTGCCGCGGTGCATGGCGAGCCCGAGTCCGAAGTGCGTGTCGTGATACAGATTGGCGCCGGTGGAGACGATCCAGTCCACGAATCCCGATTCGATGAGCGGGATGATGGCCGCCATGCCCAGGCCCGCGGGCGTGAGCGCGCCGGTGAGCGTGAGCCCCACCGTCACGTCGGCGTCGAGCATCTTGTGCGTGAACAGCTGGCAGGCCTCGCGCAGCCGCGCCGCGTTGTAGGCCAGGAAGGTGCCCTCCACCAGATCCACCACCGTCTCGCGGCCGTCGATGCGGCGCGGATCGATCTTGCCGCCGCGCAGGAACCGGCTCTGCTCCGCCGAGGTGTGGCGCGCGCCGGCCTGCTCGCGCTGCTCGGCGGCCTGCTTCTGGGCCGCCTTGGGTCCCGACGCCGACGCGCGCTTGCCCGTGCCGGGCCGCGACGCCTTGAACCCTGCCGATCGCCCCGTCGCCTTCTTCTTCGCCATGCCGCCTAGCCTCGTCGCGTCGATTTGGTGGACATCGCCTGCTGCGCCTGGATCACCACGTTCGCCGCCTCGGCCGGATCGTCGGTGACGATCATGAGATCCATGTCGCCCGGCGAGATCTTGCCCTCGGAGAGCACCCGCGTCTGCAGCCAGCGCACCAGTCCCGCCCAGTAGTGGCGCCCGAAGAACACCACCGGGAACTGGTAGATCTTGCCGGTCTGGATGAGCGTGAGCGCCTCGAAGGCCTCGTCCAGCGTGCCGAAGCCGCCCGGGAAGATAATGAAGGCGTCGGAGTATTTGATGAACATCGTCTTGCGCACGAAGAAATAGCGGAAGTCGATGAGCGTATCGACGTACGGGTTGGCGCCCTGCTCGAACGGCAGCTCGATGTTGCAGCCGATGGACATCCCGCCGCCGAGCCTGGCGCCGTGGTTGGCCGCTTCCATGATGCCCGGCCCGCCGCCGGTGATGATCGCGAAGCCGGCCTGCGCCAGCAGCCGCGCCGTCTCCCGGGCCGCGTCGTACTGCGGCTCGCTGGGGTGGGTGCGGGCCGAGCCGAAGATCGTCACGCCCTTGGTGACGTGGGCCAGCGCGTCGAAGCCTTCGATGAACTCGCCCATGATGCGCATCACGCGCCACGGATCGGTGCGCGTGAAGTCCGCGGGATCGTGGGCGCCCTGCAACAGCTTCTCGTCCTCGGTCACGATGGCCACGTCGCGGATCGAGTCGTCCACCCGGCGGATGGCGCCGCTGCTGTGCCCCCGGTGCTGCTGCGAGGGGGGCGTGCGGCCGGCGCCGATGTGTCCCGCCTCGGTGCGCTCGCGCAGCCCGTCGCGCGCGCCCTGCGCCGCGGCGTCCAGCAGTTCGAGATCGGCGCGCTTTCCCGACGCCGTGCGCGGCGGACGCGGCGGACGAGGACGGCGCTTGTGGGCCGGCGGACCGCTGCGCTTGAAAGCTGACATTCAGGCGTTCCCGTCGATGAAGGAGACCGCGCGCCGGCGGCGCGCGCTGCCGGAGTTTACGCCATGTCACCAACGGTGCGCCAGCGATCGGCTTGCCCCCGCCGGGTCGCGGCGCTTGCTTTTGCGACCATGCCCCCCGCGCTCCCATGTCCGTAGTCATGCTGCTGGCCGACGGCGTGCGTCCCGACACGCTCGCCGCGGCCATCGACGCGGGCGCCCTGCCGGCCATGGCGCGGCTGCGCGCCGAGGGGGGGCTGCACCCGGTGACCACGGTGTTCCCGTCGGTGACCGGCCCCGCGTATGCGCCATTTCTCATGGGGCGGTTTCCCGGACCGGTGGGGCTCCCGGGCCTGCGCTGGTTCGACCGCGACCGGACGGCGTGCACCTTTCCCGACTACACGCGGAGCTACGTGGGGTATCAGATCGGCGAGGTGGACCGCGATCTGGACCCCGGGGCGCCCACGATTTTCGAGTTGGCGCCGTCGAGCCTGGCCGCGCTCAGCGTCATCACGCGCGGTCTCGCGCCGGCCAATCGCATCGGCAGCCTCACGCTCCGCTCGGCGCTGCGCGCGGCGCGCACCCACTTCAGGGGCGACGTGGCCGGCTGGCTGGCCATCGACCGCGAGGTGGCCGGCGAGGTGGCGCGCCGGGTGAGCGCCGAGCGGCCGGCGTTCACCTATGCCGCGTTCACGGGCGTGGACAAGGTGTCGCATGCGCGCGGGCACACGCACCCGATGGTGACCGACGCCCTCCGCATCGTGGACGACGCCGCGGCGCGCATCCGCGCCGACGCCGAGCGCGATGGCCGGTGGGCCGGGATGCATCTGTGGATCGTGAGCGATCACGGGCATTCGCCCGTGCGCCAGCACGAGGATCTGACCGGGCTCCTCACCATGTTGGGGCACCGCGTGGTGGCTCACCCGTGGGTGTTCACGCCCTTTCCCGACACCGCCGTGATGGTGAGCGGCAACGCGATGGCGCACCTGTTCCTGGACACGCCGCGTCGCACGCGGCCCTGGTGGCCGGGGCTTGCGGCGCAGTGGGAGCCACTGGTGGGAAAGCTGCTGGCGCGGCCGTCGGTGGACCTCGCGCTGCTGCCCTTTCCGGGCGGGCGATGCGAGGTGCGCTCGCGGCGCGGCGAGGCGGCGATGGTGTCGCGGGCCGGCGACCGCTACGCGTACGCGCCCCTGGCCGGCGACCCGTTGGGCATCGGCTGTGCGCTCGACGGCGTGACCGCCGACGAGGCGCATGACGCGTGCGCCGCGACAGACTATCCCGACGCCGTGGTGCAGATCGCGCATCTCGCGTCGTCGCGGCGCGCCGGCGACGTGATCCTGTCGGCCGCGCGCGACTGGGATCTGCGGGCGCACTACGAGCCCATCCGGCACGTGAGTTCGCACGGCGCGCTGCACCGGGAGCACATGGCGGTGCCGCTGCTCGTGAACCGGCCCGTGGCGCGAGTGCCGCGCCGCACCACCGACGTCATGCCGAGCGCGCTCGCGGCCCTCGGGCTGGAGATTCCCGGGTCGCTGGACGGCCGCTCGTTTCTGTAGATTGCGGCATGGGTTGGACGCGCCTCTCCCTCTCGCTCGCGCTGCGGTCCGTCGCGAACCCCGCCACCGGCGTGGCGCTGCTGCGCGTGGCGTGGCGATTCCGCGAACGCGGGTGGTACCGGCGGTTTCCGTTCCTGCCGCTGCCGTCGCGCGAGTACGTGCGCTGGCGCATGCACACCGCGTACGGCAGCTACGACTTCGTGCCGCCGCCCGCCGACGTGGTGCGTTATGCCCGGTGGGCCGTGCGCGAGCCGTGACGCGGTCCATCGAGGAGCGCGTCAAGGCGCACGCCTACGCCCTCGGCTTCGATCTGGTTGGCATCGCCGCGCTGGGCCCCGCCGAAACTGCACCGGCGTTCGCGCGGTGGTTGGCGGCGGGCTACGCCGGCGAGATGGCGTATCTGGCGCGCGGGGCCGGCAAGCGCGCCGACACGCGGCTGCCCGTGACCGGGGCGAAGAGCGCAGTGGTGGTGGCGCTCGACTACGGCGGCAAGGCGCCCGACGGCCCGGTGGCGCGCTATGCCCGCGGCGACGACTACCACGACGTGATGCTCGACCGGCTGAATGAGCTGCACCGACTGCTCGAGGCTGAAGTGGGCGCGTCCGTGCCCGGCAAGGCGTACGTGGATACGGGGCCCATTCTCGAGCGTGACCTGGCGCGGAAGGCGGGGCTCGGCTGGTTCGGAAAGAATACGAATCTCATCAATCCGACACTCGGGTCTTACTTCTTTCTCAGCGAGCTGCTCGTGGATCTCGAACTTGCGCCCGACGCGCCGTTCGATGTCGAACGGTGCGGGAGTTGCCGCGCGTGTCTGGACGCCTGCCCGACTGGAGCCTTCGTGGAGCCGGGGGTCCTCGATGCGCCGAGGTGTATTTCGTACCTGACCATCGAGTTGAAAGGGGAGATTCCGGAGGCGTTCCATGGCACGATCGCCGAGGGCGGGCATATATACGGGTGCGATGTGTGCCAGGAGGTGTGCCCGTGGAACGTGAAGTTCGCGCGGGAGGTGCAGGAGCCGAGCTTCCAGCCGCGGGCGGTGATTGCGGGGAAGGACGCGCGGACGCTGGCGACCGATATCCTCGCCATGAGCGAAGACGAATTCCGCACCGCGTTCAAGGGCTCGGCAATGAAGCGGGCGAAGTTGCCGGGCTTGAAGCGCAATGCCGCGGCGCTGCTCGCCGACGCATGAGGTGCCGGAGTAAGCGCCCCGCCACGCACGCGCCGCTTCAGGCCCGGCCCAGTTCGCGGATCGTGCCTCGCAGCCATTCCATCAGGTGAGCCCGTTGTTCCTCACCGAAGCTTCCCGGCACCACCGGCAACTGCGTGATCCGCAACCTGAGCTTTCGCGCCCGAACCAGCTCCTCGCCGAGCAGAACCCTGACGAAGTCCCGGTCCTTCTCTCGAAATGCGACCAGCTTGCTCGCCGCAAGATCATGGGCTTCGACGCAGCGTCCGATCAGGTGGCGCGTATTCGCGTTCTGCACGACCACGGCACGCCGCTGCCAGCCGGCGGGAAGCACGGCGGCCTGGATCGGCACGCCGTGGACGTAGAAACCGAACTGCGCGTGAAATGCGGAATCCATGCCGAGCATCGCATCGATCAGATCGACGTTGCCGTCGGAATGCGCCGGCGCGATGTCGGCCTCCGCGGACTGCCGTAGCGCCGGCGGCGCGTCGGGATACTGGCCGAGGATCGCCTGCGAACCGAAAACGAACACTTCGGTATCCTCGGCGACGTCGCACGCTGCGCGAATCGCGTGCTCCAACTGATCTCGCGTCATTCCTCGCTCGTCGCGTCGCGCGCCAGCTTCGCCAGGCTCGCGCGCTCGTCCGCGGCAAGCACGCTCATGAACGGCATCGATTGCCGCAGCCGCGTCATCCGCTCCCCCGGATCGACGAGCAGCGCACGAAGGCGGTTTGGCGTCGCGGTGCTGAGCAACTGAGCCCATTCTTCGAGTTCGCGACGCTCGCGCGGCGACGCGCGCCGCAACCGACGCTCGATGTCGCGCCCCGCACGATCGACGAGGCCGGGATCCCGCCTGATGAGCGTCGCCAGCGCGGCCCCGAGTGCCACCGCCTGCGCGTCGAGGTCCCCGTGCGTTCCAACGTGCCGGCGCTTTCCAGCCTGCGCTCGGGTCGAAGGGTGAAACGCGGCAGGCGGAGTTCCCGCGAGCAGAATGGCATCGCGGAGTGCGCGTACGCCGACCCCCGATCGCATCGCGAGCTCGGCGCGCGTCGCGCCGTGGATGGAGACCGTCACGTCGAACGCGCGCTCAATCGGGGCCAAGGCGTCCCGAAGTCCGACCGTGAGTCGCGGCAGCGCGTCGGGCGTTCCGAGCACAACGCACGTCACGGGTTCATCAGGAGCATCCGTGCCGGTCGCGATGGGCCCCTCGATCCAGACCGCCACAGCGTCCGGGACCTTCGCGGCGGCCTGGCGCAGCGCGTCGAGGAGTCGGTCGAAGGCCGACGCCTCCCCCTCGAACAGTGTGTGCAGCACCAGCGCGAGGGGATGCTCCTCCCGGACCCGGATCTGACGCTGGGCCCCGGTGCCAACGTGGCTCACGATCCCGGCCTGCTCCAGATGGCTCAGCGCCTTGTAGATCGACGTGCGGCCGAGCGCCGCTCGGCGCGCCAACTCGCCGGCCCCGAGTGGCTCACCTCCGGTTGCGAACAGCACCCGGAGCAGCCGGACGTTCGCTTCGGTGCCGAGCATGGCGTTCAGGGGATAGCGGCGGGCACTCTGGGGCTTGGCGGGTGGTCGCATGACTGGCGGTTGGACGGTAATGTGCTTTATAAGATACGTTCGTCTTATATAGAGCACAAGAGTCGTCTATAACACACATTCGCCCCCGTCTGCCCCCGCGCACCTCTTCCTGATGAGTGTAGCGCCGACCTGCGACTCCTGCGGACCCTGGCGATCCACCCGGCGAACTCGTATGCTGTGAATCGCATACGCTTTTGTGCACACTCCATCCTTCGCTTGGTCGTGGTCTATGCCCAAGAATCCCGCTGCGCCGCGGAGCCGGTCGCGACTCGTCGATGCACTGCGCCACGATGTGCTCTTCGGCGTCCGGATACTGCTCAAGAGCCCCGGCCTCACCATCATCCTGCTGCTGACGCTGGCCATCGGCATCGGAGCCACGACCGCTGCGTTCGGGGTCATCGATGCGGTCCTCCTCCGCCCGCTCCCCATTCGCGATCAGGACCGAGTCGTCGTCCTCTCGGCCACGAACGCCGCCCGCGGCAACACGCCCATAGGCCTTCCGAGTTCCGGAGTCGCCGGCCTCGCGGAATCGAGCGGCGCATTCGCGCGAGTCGCCCCCATCGCGCTGCAGGGAACGGTTCCCTTTGCCGCGCGTTTCGGCGATCGGCTGTTCCCGGTGACCGCAATGTTCGTCGGTGGGGATTTCTTTTCCGTTCTGGGCGCGCTCCCCGCCGCCGGCCGCCTGCTGAGCTCGGCCGATGATGCGCCGGGTGCAGGCCCGTCCGTGGTCCTCAGCTACCGCGCGTGGCTACGCGACTTCGGCGGCGACAGCTCGGTGATCGGAAAGTCCATTGCCATGATCAACGGACCGGAGACCATCGTCGGCGTCGCGCCGGCGGGCTTCGACTATCCCGCTGGAACCGACGTCTGGGTGGCCATGGCCCCCGTCGAGCGCATGTTCCCCAGCGCGCCCGGCCCCAACGCCGGGTTTCCCACGCAGGTCGTGGCTCGACTGCGCCCCGGGGTAACGCTCGTGCAGGCACGTGCCGCATTCGCGAACTATCTCGAGCGCTACCCGGCCCGCTCGCTCGGCGACTCCACCGCTCGCATCGCGCACGCCGAGTTGTTCGCGGCACGCGTCGTCGGGGACGTGCGGCCGGCGCTCGTGATTCTCTCGCTTGCGGTGGCGCTCGTGCTGTTGATCGCGCTCACCAACGCCGCCGGTTTGCTCGTGACGCGCGGCCTCGCGCGGCGTTCCGAGTTGGCCCTCCGGTCGGCGCTCGGGGCCGGCCGCGGCCGGCTCATTCGCCAACTGCTCACCGAGCACGCGTTGCTCGGCGCCAGCGCAGGAGCGCTGGGCGTGTGGATGGCCGTCGCGCTGCTCCGGATCGCGCCGCGCGTAGCACCATCGGGGCTGCTCCCTTCCGCGGGGGTCCGCCTCGACCTTCCGGTGCTCGCCTTCGCCGTCGCGCTCACGCTCGTCGCGGTGCTCGCGTTCGGTTTCGCCCCCGCGCTCCTCGCCACGCGGTCGGATCCCGAGGTCGCCCTCCGCGCCGGGGGCAGCAGGATCAGCGGCCGCCGGCACGAGGAGCGCGGGCGACGGCTGATCGTCGCCGCGCAGGTCGCGCTGGCCGTGGTCGTGCTCACGGGCGCCGGCCTCCTGGCGCGAAGCCTCGACCGACTCCAGCGGGTTGACCTGGGGTTCGCGCCGCAGTCGCTGCTCGTCGTCGGACTCGAGGACATGACGCCCTTCGACGCGCATACGCAGAGCTGGGCGCTGGGCGCGGCCCGGTATGACGCCGTGCTCGACGCCATGTCGTCTCAACTTCCGAAGGTGCACGGGATCGTCGGCGTGACCACACTCCTCGTGCGGCCGCTGTCCGGCACCGCATACGAGCTGCCCTTTGCAGCCAGTGGCTCGCCGAGCCGCGACACGGCGAACACGCCGCGCGTCGCGTGGCAGGCGGGGCTCCCGTCGCACTTCCACACCATGGGCACTCCGCTGCTGCGCGGCCGGGATTTCACGGCGGACGATGGTGCCGGCGCGCCGGCCGTGGCTGTCGTCAACGAGGCATTCGCCCGGAGGGAGTGGCCGGGACGCGACCCGATCGGACTCCGGGTACGGCTGAATCCTTCGGACAGCACGCAACCCTGGCGCACGGTGATCGGGGTGGCTGCGAACGCGCGCTTCCGAGGCGTCACGACCCCGCCCGAGCCCACGGTCTACGTGCCCGTGCGACAGACGGCGGTGGCCCCGATGTTCCTCGCCGTGCGGACCACCGGCGACGACCCGAGCATCGCGCTCGCTCCGCTCAAGCGCATTCTCCGCCAGAGCAACCCGTCGTTCGGCATCCGCGACGTCACCACCGGCGGCGCGCTGGTCGGCGAGCAGCTCTCGCGGCCACGCTTTCTTGCCGACACCCTCGTTGCCCTGTCCGGTGCGGCCCTGTTCCTCTCGGCCGTCGGCCTGTACGGACTGCTCGCCGCGGCGGTCCGCGAGCGTCGGCGAGAGATCGCCATCCGCATCGCGCTCGGCGCGACGCCAGCCGAGGTGCGCACGCTGATCATGCGGCAGGCGGCGTACATCCTGGCACTCGGAATCGTCGCCGGCACGGCGCTCTCGTTTGCGGGGACCCGCTTACTCGGGTCGGTGCTGTACGAGGTGAGCACGACGGACCCGCTGACGTTCGTCGG